>DASWMN010000093.1:0-55013 GCA_036399735.1 Telluria sp.
GGCATCAGCATCGCCATCGGCATCGGCTCGAAAGCGGCGGCCTGGATCTTTGGTGGCGTCAGGCCCGTGCCGACTTCGCCTTCCGGATCGAACGAAAAGGCGCGCTGCTCGGTGCAGCCGTCGGCGCGCTGGATTTCCACCGTCAGCACAAACGAGATTTCCCAACGTCCGGTTTCGGGACCGACGCTCAGCTCGTGTCCCCACTCGAGCGCGAATTCATTGTATTCCGGGTCGTCCGGATGCACTGCCGATGGCACGAATTGCGCCGGCGGCAGCGAGACGCTGGCGCCAGTCACCTGGATCACGGGGCTGGAAACGAAGGGCGACACGGGCGCGAAACGGGTCGCGACGTTTTTACCGATTCTTACCACCTGCGGCATCGTGATCAGCGTGCAGTCGATGACTTTGAAGCCGTTGAAGGCGTTGTAGCTGCCGGCGCGCACGCGCACGCGCGTCTGTTCGCCCACCGTGAAGTAGACGCCGCCCGCATAGCGCCCCTTGACCGGATTGCCGTGCCCGTCCTTGCGGCTGAAGCGCCATTCCAGCGTCTGGCCGACTTGATCGATGTCGAAATTGGCTTCGATCAGCATCGTGGTTGGTTTTTTATTCTCGTTCATTTAGCACTTTCCATGGTGGGCTGGTGAAAACGGGCATCGCGCCGCAGCGCGATCAGGTCTGGCTCTGCATTAATCAAATTGAACGGGTAGCCACGCTGGCGCGCCGCCTGCAACTGGCTCAGCGCGGCCTCGCGTCGGCCCGACAGCTCGTAGGCCAGCGCCGCCCGGAAGCGCACGTCGGCCGATGCCGGATCGGCGTGCAGGGCCCGCTCCGTCATCGCCATGGCCTCGCCGTGCTCGCCCAGCCGCGCGCAATACAAGCCCATGCGCGATACCAGGGTGGCGTCCTGCGGCGCCCGCTCAAGCAAGTTACTTAGCAATGTCCGTGCCTGCTTATAAGCATCGCGCGAGGCGGATTCGCGGCCGGGAATCCAGCGCAGCGTGTCCGCCAGATTGGCCCAGCGCAAATAGGTATTGCTGTTGCCGCGCGATGAAGAGACGGCGTTTTCAAACGCTTGCGCCGCGCCCACGTAATCGCCGCGATTGAACAGGATATTGCCCAGATTGGTGTACAGGCTGCCATTCGGACGCACCTGCAAGCCTTGCTGCAGCACCTGCAAGGCCTGGTCGCCCTGATTCTGGCGCAGCAGCGCGTAACTCAGGTTGGCATAGGCCATCACGGAATCGGGCTCGATCGCGATACTGCGCCGGAATGCCTGCTCGGCCGCGGCATAGTCGCCGTGGTCGAACAGCAGCGTACCCAGTACCTCGTGCAGCTTGCGCTCGCGCGGGTAGGTCGCAATGGCGCGCTCGAGGTGGGCCTTGCCCTGCTCGAAGCGCCCCATGCGCATCAGGATATCGCCCTTGAGCGCAAGCGTGAACACATCGAGGGGATCGAGGCGCAGCGCGTGATCAATCAGGCCCAGTGATTCTTCCTGCTTGCCCTGCGCGATCCGCACCGCGCCCTGGGCTGCATAGGCCATGGCCAACTGGTCATTCGATTTGAGGGCCAGCTGGGCGCTGGCGTCGGCGCGCTGCAGCCAGCTTTCATCACGGCTGTCGCTGGCGTGGCGCAGGCTGTAAGCGATCGACAGGCCGGCTGCCGCCGCAGCCTGGTTGGGCCGGCGCGCGAGGACGGCGCTGAAGCGTTCGATCGCCACGTCGACGCTTTCATCGCGGTCGAAATAGCGCAGTGCGGCCATCCCCTCGCGCATCGCTCCCGCTTCCGAAAAAAACGGCGTGTGCTGCTGATACCAGCCGGCGGGGGCCACTGCCAGCGCCACGCCCAGCGCCACGGCGACGGCGCCCGCGCCGAGCGCAAGCCGTTTGCGCAACTGTGCGCGCGCCGGCGACGGCCGCGCCGGCGCGGGCGCGGGCAACAGCAGCGGCGCGCCAATCGCCTGCAGGGCCGCGCCCACCGCCGTCATCGAGGGCAGGCGCTGGGTCAGGTCACGCGCAGTCATGGCGCGCACCAGAGCGGCGACCGGGGCGGCTGTCTCGGGAGGAAACTCCCACAGCGCCGACGAGGACTGGATATGGGCCGCCGCCAGTGACAGCCCGCTCAAATGGGCAAACGGACGCGCGCCGGTCAGCATCTCGAACATGACCACGCCAAGCGCGTAGATGTCGCTGCCCACGCCAGGGGCCGTGCCGAGCATCAGTTCGGGCGCCAGATACGCCACCGTGCCCGGTGACTGCTCGACCGGCGCCACGTCGGTGGCATCCGGATCGATGCGGCGCGCCAGGCCGAAGTCGAGAATGCGCACGGCGCCTTCGGCATCGATCATCAGGTTCGACGGTTTCAGGTCGCCGTGAATCAGGTTGGCCGCGTGCGCCTGGGCCATGGCGTCGGCCACCTGGGCCACGATAGCGAGCACTTGCGGCAGCGCCAGCGGTCCGCGCGCGCACAGTTCGCGCAGCGTGTGGCCGGGGACGAATTCCATGATGATCGACAGCTGCGCACGGTCGCCGTCAATCGAAAAAATGCGCACGAACGCCGGATGGCGCAGCGAGGCCGCCAGCCGTGCTTCTTCCAGTAAGTCATCAGGCCGGGCCGAGAGCAGCTGCGGCTTGAGCCGCTTGATCGCGACACTGCGCTGCAACCGGGTATCCCACGCTTCGACCACTTCGCCGAAGCCGCCCTCACCCAGTACGCGCAGCAGCTTGTAATGACCTAATTCTTGTTCCAGCTGCAAATTCGCACTCCGTTGTCATACTGCTAGAAAATATTTCTATAGTGTACATTTTTTCCGCGATTTGACGGGGAAAAGTTTCGCCTTTCCCGCGCTGTGTAACAGCCTGTAATTCCGCCCCTGAACGGACTAGAATTCTCTATGATGGCATCATCGGAAATGGAAAGGACCTTCCCATGAAATCGCTGCTCCTTATTGCTGTCGTTGCCGCCCTGGGCGGGTGCGCGGTCGGGCCACCAGTGCAGCAGCGCTATGCGCAGCCGGCCGACCCTGGCCAGTGGCGCGTGGTGTCGGTCACGCCGGTGCCAGCCGGAACTGGCGCCCGGGTTGCTGCTGAGTCGAAAGATGGCACGCCGGTCGAATATTCCAGCGTTCCGGTCGCGCGCGCGCCCGTGTACGTAGCGCCGCCGGTATATGCACCCGCGCCCGTGTACTACCCGGAGCCGGAATACTACTGGCCGCCCGTGTCGCTGAGCCTTGGATTTGTGTTCGGCAACCGCTGGGGTTATGGCCGCGGCCATTACCGGGGCCATGGGCGGCGCCGTTGAGGCACAATAAAGACCTGCAAAAAGGGGGCGATTTGAACAGAATCGCCCCTTTCCTCATGTAGAATCGCCAAACAAAAAACAATTCTACAAATCAATATGCGTACGTCCCTGCCAGGTCAATGAGACTGCGCTCCCACTACCTGCTTCTGGCTTTTTCGATTGTGCTCCCGATCGCCCTGTTCTGCGGCATCGCGCTGCGCATGCTGCAGCAGGCCCAGCACGATTCCGCCATCGGACGGATCGAAGAAAGCGCCGGCCTGATCGCGCAGGTCATCGATGCCGACATTTTCCGCGCCCAGTCCGTGCTCAAGGTGCTGGCCAACTCGAATGCGCTGGCCCGGGACGACCTGGCCGCCTTCTATGGCGAGGCGAAACAGGCCAGCGCCGGCCCCGGTTCCTGGATCATCCTGTACGACGAGCACGGGCAGCAAGTCGTCAATACCCGGCGCCCGTTTGGCGAAACACTGCCGGCCCGGCCGGACCCCGAGTTCGTGACCCGCATGCTCGCCAGTGGCCGGGGCCAGGTCTCGGACATGCGCTGGGGAATTGTATTAAATGGCAATTTCGTCATGGTGGAGGAACCGATCCGGCCCCTCAGCGGCAAGCGCTACGTCATTGCACAGGCTTTTTCACCTGAATTTTTCGCGCAAGCCTTTTCGCGCCGGCGCCTGCCGCCAAGCTGGCGTGTTGCCGTGCTTGACCGCAATGGCATCATCATTGCGCGCAGCGCGCGCGAGGGCGACTTTATCGGCAAAAAGGTGCGCCCCGCTACCCTGCAGGTCATCAACAGCGCCCGCAGCGGCATCTACAAGCACGCCTCCGGCGACGAAACCGAAGTCTACGACGCCTATACCCGCTCCGAACGGGCCAACTGGTCGATCATCGTGGGCGCGCCTGTCGCCGAAATCAACGGCGCGGTGGTGCAAGGGATCTCCGTGATTTCGGCCGGCCTGTTCATCGCCTTGCTGGCCGCGCTGACGCTGGCCGTGTTTGCCGGACGCCACGTGGTGCGCTTCGTGGCCCAGGCCTCGGTGGCAGCGGCGGCGCTCGGCCGTGGCGCCAGCCTGAGCGCACTGCGCCGCTCCGCCATCCATGAACTGGAATCCTTGAACGACGCGCTGCGCGATGCCGGCCAGCGCCTACAGACGGAGATGGCTTCGCGCGCCGCCGCCGAACAGGAACGCAACGAACTGCTGGTACTGGAACAGCAGGCGCGCGCCAGGGCGGAACAACAAAACACGGCCAAAGACGAGTTTCTCGCCATGCTGGGGCACGAGCTGCGCAATCCCTTGAGCGCGGTTGCAGGTGCCGTCGACATCCTCGACCGCGGCGGCCAGATGCCGCCCGAGGCGAGCACTCGCGCGCGCGAAGTGCTGCGCCGGCAAACGGGGCACCTGCGCAAGATGGTCGACGATCTGCTGGAAGTGAACCGCGCCCTGATGGGCAAGGTCACCCTGCAAAACGAGGCGGTCGATCTGGCCGAGACGGTACGGCGCTGCATCGACGCATTGCACGCAAGCGCACGGACGGCCGGCTTCGACGTCCAGTTCGACGGCGAGGCAGCGCGCGTATGGGCCGATCCGGCGCGCCTGCTGCAAGTGATCGACAACATCCTCGACAACGCCCTCAAATACAGCCCGAAGCGCGGGCGCATCCAGGTGCGCGTGCAGGTCGACGACGGCAGCGCCGTGCTGACCGTGCGCGATCAGGGCCAGGGCATCGCCCCTGCCCTGCTGCCGCAAGTGTTCGACATGTTTGTGCAAGGCGCGCAATCGCTGGCGCGCACCAGCGGTGGCCTGGGTATCGGTCTGGCGCTGGTGCGGCGCATGGTCGAACTGCACGGCGGCAGCGTCCACATCGACAGTGCCGGGCCCAACCTCGGCACCTGCGTCACGGTGCGCCTGCCTTTGCTCGCGGGCGCTGCCGACAGCGGCAATGCCGCCGAGGGAAGCGGGGAAACGCCGCCGCCGGCGCGCCGCAGCGTGCTGCTGGTGGAGGACAATGACGACGCCCGCGACATGATGACCATGCTGCTCGACCTGCACGGCTGCGACGTGCACGCCGCCAGCAGCGGCCAGGCCGCGATAGCGCTGGCCCCCACCGTGCAGCCGGCACTGGCCTTTATCGACATCGGCCTGCCCGGCATGGATGGCTATGCGGTGGCACGCGCGCTCAAGAGCGACCCCGCAACCGCGCACATCGAACTGATCGCGCTGACCGGCTACGGCAGCGATGCCGACCGCCAGCGCGCGCACGACGCCGGCTTCAAGCACCACTTCACCAAGCCGATCAGGCTTGAGGATCTGCAGGCCGCCCTGGCCTGAGCACCTCAAGCGCATTCGGCACGGCAGCCCCGGACGCCGTGTTATCAAACATCAGCCACACGCTGCGCCCGTGTGCGGCATGGGTGTGCGCATCCTGCGCCAGCTGCGCCAAGTAGGCCGGCTCGTAGGACGAATAATAGATGCGCGGCGCGCCATGCAGGCGCACGTAGATGGCTGCGCTGGTCGGCTCGTGCGGACCGGGCTGGCCCTTGGCCGGATCGGCGATCACGCGGGTGATCGCCCGCGTCGTCAGCAAGTCGGTGGCGGCGGCGCCGAACCACTCGGGATGGCGCGCCTCGCACGCCACCATGCAGCCGAAGGTATCCTGCAGGCGCGCGAAAAAATAGGCAGCGACATTTTGGGCGAAGCCGAGCTTGGGCGGCAGCTGCACCAGGATGCAGCCGAGTTTGTCGCCCAGACTGCCGGCTTCGGCCGCGAACTGCGCCAGCGGTGCGGCAATCGATTCGAGCCGCGCATCATGTGTGATGGTGCGTGGCAGCTTGACCGAAAAACGGAAATGCGCCGGTACGCTGTCGGCCCAGCGCGCGTAGGTGGCGGCGCGGTGCGGGCGGTAGAAGGACGAGTTGATTTCGACCGCGTCGAACACGGCGGCGTAGCGCTCGAGATGGCTGCCTGCGGCAGCAAAGGCGCCAGCCGCTTCGCGCGGAATGGTCCAGCCGGCGCAGCCGGTCAGGATGCGGCCTGGGTGGGAAGACGAATCGTGCATGCGGCGCAGTGTAGCAGCCCTGGCCGCGCTACCGGAACACCGTTGCAGCGCGCCAGGTCTTACAATAACGCTATCGAATTTTCACAGGCGGAGAAAGCCCATGAACCAAGCGCAGCACATCGTCTGCCCCCATTGCGACGCCGTCAACCGCGTTGCCGCCGAGCGGCTGGGGGATGGGCCGGTCTGTGGCAAATGCACGCGCGAGCTGTTTCTGGCCAAGCCACTGGACGTGACCAGCGCCCGTTTCGCGCGCCACATCGAGCGCAACGACATTCCGGTACTGGTCGACTTCTGGGCATCCTGGTGCGGGCCCTGCAAAATGATGGCGCCGGCCTACCATCAGGCGGCGCAGCGGCTCGAGCCCGGCATGCGCCTGCTCAAGGTCGACACCGAGGCCGTGCAGGACGTGGCGGCCCGCTACAATATCCGCAGCATCCCCACTCTTGCCCTGTTTCGCGGCGGGCGCGAAGTGGCGCGCCAGCCGGGCGCCATGGACAGCGCCGGCATCGTGGCCTGGGTCCAGGCGCAGCTGCGCAACAAGGCTTGATCCACACTGACAAGAAAGGATTCCCCCATGAGCGAGCCAGCCATCATCGAACGCAGAAGCGAAGACGCCATCAACCTGGCGCGCATCCTGTACGCGGCGCACGGCGTGACCTTCTTCTTTTCCCTGGGACTGCTGTCGGTCGTCCCGCTGATCATCAACTACGCCAAGCGCCCCGATGCGCAGGGCACCATCGCCTACAGCCACCACGGCTGGATGATCCGTTCGTTCTGGTGGTATGCGCTCTGGATGGTCATCGGCGCCATGCTGGCCGTAACCGTGATCGGCCTCCCGCTGGCGTATGCCGTCTGGGGTGTGGCCTGGCTGTGGAAGGCTTACCGCCTGATCCGCGGCTTTGTCGACCTGAATAACAAGCGCGCCGCGCCCGGCTGAGGCGCGGCAAAGCTTACAGGGTGGCGAAGGCGCGCGTCAGGTCGGCAATCAGGTCCGGCGTGTCTTCCAGCCCGATGTACAGGCGCACCAGGGTGCCCGCCCCTTCGAAGCCCGGCCGCATGCCCTGGATCCGGTATGGCACCGCCAGACTGTTGGCGCCGCCCCAGCTGTAGCCGATGCCGAACAAGGTCAGCGCATCGACAAAGCGGTCGGTCTGCGCTTCCGTGTAGCGGGCATCGAACAGCACCGAGAACAGGCCCCCGGCGCCGCGGAAATCGCGCTGCCAGTTGGCGTGGCCCGGGCAGTCCTCGAAGGCCGGATGCAGCACGCGCACGATTTCGGCACGCCCCTTGAGCCAGGCGGCAATCGCGCGGGCACTGCGGTCGTGGGCGTCGAAACGCAGCTTCATGCTCGACAGGCCGCGCAGCACCAGATACGCGTCGTCTGCGCCGACACCGAGGCCAAGCCGCATGTGCGCCAGCGCGATGCGGTCGTTCAGGGCGCGCTCGCGCGTGATGACCGCGCCCATCAGCACATCCGAGCCGCCCGACTGGTATTTGGTCAGCGCCTGCATCACGATGTCGACCCCGTGTTCGAAGCCGTTCAGGGCCAGCCCGGCCGACCAGGTATTGTCGAGCGCGACCAGCACGCCACGCGCGCGCGCCGCCTTGCACAAGGCGGGCAGATCGGGCACTTCCATCGATACGGAACCGGGCGCCTCGGTCCACAGCAGCTTGGTGTTGGGCAAGATCAGCGCCGCGATGCCGGCCCCGATCATGGGATCGTAATAGCGGGCGCTGACGCCAAAGTCGCTGCTCAGCCAGCGCGCCAGTTCGCGGTTGGGCGCGTACACGTTTTCCGGCAGCAGCACGTCGTCGCCGGCCTTGAGCAAACCCAGGTTGACCATGGCAATGGCCGCCAGTCCGCTGGGCGCGAGCAGGCAGAAGCGGCCGCCGTCAATGGCGGCCAGCCTGGCTTCAAGCTGAAAGGTGGTGGGCGTGCCGTGCAGGCCGTAGGTATAGCCGTGCTTGGTTTTCCAAAGCCCGGCGCGCATGGCGCTGACGCTGGAAAACAGCACGGTCGATGCGTGGTGAATGGCCGGCGGGAAGGCGGCGAAGCCTTCCGGCGGCTTGTAATCGCTGTGGATCAGCGCGGTTTGTGGCGACTTTTTCATTCGCCAACTATACCAAGTTCTGTCTTATACGACAGAGGCCCACAAGTCGTGCGCGTCAGCTGCCGTCACGGTGACGTCGGCAAATTCGCCCACTGTCAGTTTCTTGCCTGGAACCAGCGAGCGCTTGATGTGTACCACGCCATCGATTTCCGGCGCGTCGGCCGAGGAACGGCCCACCGCCTCCTTGGCGCCGACTTCGTCGATCAGCACGCGGATGGTCTTGCCGACCTTGGCTTGCAGACGCTTGGCGGAAATTTCTTCCTGCAAAAGCATGACGCGCGCGCGGCGCTCTTCACGCAGCGCTTCCGGTACCGGATTGGCCAGCTCGTTGGCGGTGGCGCCTTCGACCGGCGAATACGCGAAGCAACCGAGACGGTCGATCTGCGCTTCTTTCAGGAAATCGAGCAGGTACTCGAACTCGGCCTCGGTCTCGCCCGGGAAACCGGCGATAAAGGTCGAGCGGATGGTCAGGTCCGGGTTCATCGCGCGCCAGGCCTGGATGCGGTCCAGATTCTTTTCGCCGCTGGCCGGACGCTTCATGCGCTTGAGAACGTCCGGATGGGCGTGCTGCAAAGGAATGTCGAGGTAAGGCAGGACATGGCCGCCGCTCATCATTGGAATGATCTGGTCGACGTGCGGGTAGGGATAGACATAGTGCAGGCGGACCCAGGCGCCGTAGGACTTGGCCAGTTCGCCCAGCGCTTCCACCAGTTGTGTCATGTGGGTCTTGACCGGACGGCCGTTCCAGAAACCGGAACGGAACTTGACGTCCACGCCATAGGCGCTGGTGTCTTGCGAGATGACCAGCAATTCCTTGACGCCCGCCTTGAACAGGTTCTCCGCTTCCAGCATCAGGTCGGCAATCGGACGCGACACCAGGTCGCCGCGCATCGATGGAATGATGCAGAAGCTGCAACGGTGGTTGCACCCTTCGGAAATTTTCAGGTAAGCGTAATGCTTGGGCGTGAGCTTGATACCCTGCGACGGCACCAGGTCGAAGAACGGTTCATGCGGTTTTGGCAGGTGCAGGTGGACCGAGTCCATCACTTCGGCCAGCGCATGCGGACCGGTCACGGCCAGCACTTTCGGGTGCACTTTCATGATGATATCGTCGCCGGCCGCGTCTTTCTTGGCGCCCAGGCAACCGGTCACGATCACTCTGCCGTTTTCGGCCAGGGCTTCGCCGATGGCATCAAGCGATTCCTGCACGGCAGCATCAATGAAGCCGCAGGTATTGACGATGACCAGGTCGGCGCCATCGTAGGACTTGGCGGTGTCATAGCCTTCCGCGCGCAGCTGGGTCAGGATCTGTTCGGAATCGACCAGCGCTTTGGGGCAGCCAAGCGAAACGAAGCCGACTTTAGGCGCGGCAGCAGGAAGGGGGATACGGCGAAGTTCGGACATGATGGGGGCACAATAAAGCAGGGGAATCCGCTATTGTACCTTGTTGCCGGGGGCAATTGGTGGTCGGGCGTTGGCCAGGCACAGCGCCCCCGCTTGCGCGAGGGCGAGAATAATTTACTTTTTATCTACAGGCGGAAACGGAAACGCGCCAAAAATCGACTTGCTCTGGCTTTGCATCTGTTCCTGCATCTGCACGAACAGATTCTTGCTCTGGTCAATATAGTTGTTCATCATGCCCTGCATCATCGGACCCTGGACATTCATGAACTGGGTCCACATTTCAGGGCTGAACGGCTTGCCTTCAAAGGCGCCCGTGGTACCACTGGTGAACTTGTTCTGGATATCGGTGAAGGCCTGGACATTCTTTTCCAGGTAGGAACCCATCATCCCCTGCATCGCATGGCCGTAGTAACGGATGATTTGCGACAGCACGCCCGAGGAAAACATCGGCGCCCCATTCGCTTCTTCTTCCAGAATGATCTGCAGCAGTATGCTGCGCGTCAAGTCTTCGTTCGACTTGGCATCGACCACGGTGAACTCATCGGCGTCCAGCACCAGCTGCTTGACATCGGTCAGCGTGATGTATGAACTGGTCTGGGTGTCGTACAGGCGACGGTTCGGGTATTTCTTAATCAGGCGTTCGGTACTCTTTTTTGCACTACTCATCTCAAGGTCCGCTTATTGCGCCGCAGCGCTTTTATATTGATTTCGAAAAAAAAGCGGACTTCGGTCCGCTCCTGACAAGCCTACTTTTTGCATTATAGGATGGATATTCGCAAAAATACCACTTTGTCTTCTCCCGTGCAGCAATTATTGCGACGCACCTAAACAGGTGGACCAGGGCAACAACGGTTGCCCTCCTTTCAATGGAGTCAGTCCGCCCGGACTTTGACGTAGCGCCCTGGGGCCGGCTCGATCGGCTTGTAGCGCGTATTGCCGGGCTTGGCCGGCGCTTTCACGTCCTTGCCGCCGTTGTCTGCCAGAAATGCCGCCCATTCCGGCCACCAACTGCCCGGATGCTCGGTCGCGCCGCTGAGCCAGGCTTGCGCGCTGAGCGGTTTTTTGACCGTTTTGCCCTTGGCCGCGTCATTCGTCCAGTAAGAGCGTTTCTTTTTGGACGCGGGATTGATCACCCCGGCGATGTGGCCGGAGGCGCCCAGCACGAAACGGTTGGCCTTCGGCCTGGATGGGTTGAGCAAGGCGGTTGAGGCATACGCCGCGTTCCAGGGCACGATATGGTCTTCCTTGGAACCGTAGACGAACACCGGCGCGTCGATGCTGCCCAGGTCGACAGGGACGCCAGCCACGCTCAGCTTGCCTGGTTCGCGCAGGCTGTTTTCCAGGTAGGTATTGCGCAAATACCAGCAGAACATCGGACCCGGCAGATTGGTGCTGTCGGCATTCCAGTACAGCAAATCGAACGGCGGCGGTTCATTGCCCTTCAGGTAGTTCGACTGCACATAATTCCACACCAGGTCGTTCGGGCGCAGGGCCGAGAAGGTGGTGGCCAGATCGCGTCCCGGCATCAGGCCGCCGCCACCCAGGGTTTTTTCGCGCAGCGCCACCTGGGCTTCGTCGACGAATACTTCCAGAATCCCGGTCGATTCGAAGTCGAGCAAGGTGGTCAGCAGCGTCAGGCTGGCGGCCGGCTGTTCGCCGCGCGCTGCCAGCACGGCAAGCGCCGTGCTGACAATGGTGCCGCCAACGCAGAAACCGAAGGCATTGACCTTGTCGGCGCCGGAAATGGCGCGCGCCACCTCGATCGCCTTGATCGCGCCGGTCTCGACATAGTCGTCCCAGGTGGTGCCGGCGAGCGCCTTGTCCGGATTGCGCCAGGACACCAGGAACACCGTATTGCCCTGCTCCACCGCGTAGCGCACCACGGAATTTTCCGGCTGCAGGTCGAGGATGTAGAACTTGTTGATGCATGGCGGAACCATCAGCAGCGGCACCTGGTGCACGCTGGCCGTGGTCGGCTTATATTGAATCAGCTGGAACAATTCGTTTTCGAATACCACGTCGCCCACCGACGTGGCCACGTTGCGCCCCACCTCGAAAGCCGATTCGTCCGACTGCGAAATGCGGCCTTTCTGCATGTCGTGCAGCATGTTGCTCAGGCCCTTGGTCAGGCTTTCACCCTTGGTGTCGATCAGCTTTTGCTGGGCTTCCGGATTGGTTGCCAGGAAGTTCGCCGGCGACATGGCATCCACCATTTGCTGCACTGCGAACGAGATTTTCTGGCGCTCGCGCGGCGGCGCCTCGACCGCGTCAGCCATGGCCGTCAGGAAGGCCGCATTTAAGAGGTATGATGCTGCACTGAAGGCGGACATCGGGTGGTTCTGCCATTCCGGCGCGGAAAAACGGCGGTCGTTCAGGGCTGGCGTTTTACCGGACAGGAAGTCTTGCCACAGCAAGCCGGCTTTTTGCAGATAGTCGTTGCGCAGGGCTTCCAGCGTTTCCGGGTTGAGGTGGGCGCCGGCATCCTTGAGCATGCCGGCCATGGGCCCGGCATCCATGGCGGGAATCTTGAAGAAGGCTTGCCAGGCGTTGGGATCGGAAAACTGGTGCATCCAGGCCGAAGCCATGGTCTGGTTGTCTGGCGTGTTCATCTGTGCGTCCATTGTTTCAACCTTTGTATCAACGATTTTCAAGGAATTATATGTGGATTGTCGCCGTTGCCTGGGTCTATGTCGTCGGCCTGATCGCCATCTCCCAACACAGTATTGTCGCCGGAATCATGACTTTCTTCGCCTACTGTGTGCTACCCCTGTCGATTCTGTTCTATGTAACGGGCGGGCGCGCCCGCCGTGCCCGGCGTGATGCCCGCGCAGGCGGCGCAGGCGGCAGCAGCGGCGCCGAAACCGGCAGCCTCGCGTCCGGCGCCAGTGACGACAGTTACAACACCAGTCACAGCAGCGGCCACAGCAGTCACCACCACGGCCACTGCAGCAGCACCGACAGCGGCAGCGCCGACAGCAGCTGTTCGGACAGCGGTGGCGACAGCGGCGGCAGTAGCAGCGACTGACGCAGTATTGCGGAAACTCAAGACTGTCACTTGAGCCAGATCAAACTCGCTTGGCGTCCGGTGACGCCATCACGCCGATAGGAGTAAAAACGCCTTGCATCGGTGACCGTGCAATGGGAACCGCCTGCAACCTGACTGATGCCGTCGCGCGCAAGGATCAACCGCGCCAGCGCGAACATATCGGCCAGATACTTGCCGTCGCGCCCGGGGTAGGGCCGAAACGCCGCCACGATCGCCGCCCGCTCGGTGGGACTGGCGGCGCTGCCGGCAAAGCTGTCGAGCACGTCTGCACCCACTTCAAACTGTTCCGGACCGATCGCCGGCCCCAGCCATGCAGTAATGTCGGTCGCGCCGGCCGCGCGCATGGCGGCCACTGTTTCGCCCAGCACGCCCGCAGCCAGCCCACGCCAGCCGGCATGCGCGGCGCCCACCACCTTGCCGGCGCGGTCGGCGAACAGCACCGGCAGACAGTCGGCCGTCATCATGGCGCACACCACACCGGGAACGGTGGCGATGCTGGCATCGGCAAGCAGCGCAGGCTGGCCGGGCTGCACGCGCGCCGCGTCGACCACGGCAATGCCATGGACTTGCGAGGTATAAGCAGGCGTGCCCGGCAGCCCTTGCGCCAGCAGCGCGCGATTGCGTGCGACCACTTGCGGGTCATCCCCCACATGCAAGCCCAGGTTCAATCCGCCACCGCCCTGCCCGTCCCCGTAAGCCCCCGTGCTGAAGCCGCCACCACGGGTGGTGGCAAGGGCACCGACATTGGCCGGCAAACCCGGCCAGTCGGGGACGATGGGGTCGAACATCAGACCTGCTCCGGTTCTTCGATCCCGGCGCGCGCGATCAGTTCAGCGAAATCGTCGGCCAGCGGCACGATCCATTCGCATTGCTCGCCGGTGGACGGGTGCACCAGGCCAAGACGGCGCGCCTGCAGCGCCTGGCGCGGGAAGACTGGCGCCAGATGCTGCTTGCCGTACACCGAATCGCCGACCAGGGCGTAGCCGATCGACAGCATGTGCACGCGGATCTGGTGGGTGCGGCCGGTTTCGAGCTGGCACTGCACCAGGCTGACCGGACGGCGGTCCAGCATGCCGGTTGCGAGGCGCTGGTAATGGGTAATGGCCGGCTTGGCCGAGAAGTTGGTCGACACCGCCATCTTGACGCGGTCTTTCGGATGGCGCCCCATCGAAGCGTCAATCGTGCCCGACAATTGCGGCGTGCCCCAGACCAGCGCGAAATACTCGCGCTTGACGCTGCGCGCCTGCAACTGGCGCACCAGGTCGGTCTGCGCGGCCAGCGTTTTGCCAATCACCATCAGGCCGCTGGTGTCCTTGTCGAGCCGGTGCACAATGCCCGCGCGCGGCACGCCGGCCAGTTGCGGCGCGTGGTGCAGCAGGCCGTTGAGCAGCGTGCCGGACCAGTTGCCGGCGCCCGGATGCACCACCAGGCCAGCCGGCTTGTTGATCACGATAATGTGCTCGTCTTCGAAGACGATGTTCAGTGCGATCTCTTCCGGCGTATAGGCCGCGTCCTCAGGCGCACTTTGTGGCAGGATGACGACCGTTTCATCACCATAGGCGGTATCTTTGCCGCGTGCCGGCTTGCCGTCGACCGCGACATGGCCAGCGTCGAACCAGAGTTGCAGGCGGCTGCGGGAAAATTGCGGGACCAGACCGGCGATGACTTTGTCGAGGCGGTGGCCGCACGCCTCGGGTGTCAGCTCCAGGGTGATCGGCGAGAGATCGATACCGTCTGCCAGGGGCAGGAACTCGGCGTCGTTGTCCTCGTCGAAATCAGGGTCAAAAGGTAAATCCGCCGAATTCGGCGTTGGAGTTAATGTCACAGCAGTCCCATCGGCTATAATCAGCCTTTCGTTGAATCTCGGTTAATACTCTCTTGCACAAAGTTATGCAAAAAAAATTATCTTCTGTTGTTGCTACATGTGTTCTGCTGGCCGTATCGGCTTGCAGCTGGCTGCCGGAAAAAACCGACGAAACAAAAGGCTGGCCAGTTACGAAATTATACGCTGAGGCGCGCAGCGAGGCCGATGCCGGCCAATACGAGAATGCAATCAAGCTCTGGCAGCGCCTCGAAACCAACTATCCGTTCGGTAATTACGCGACCCAGGCGCAGATGGAAGTTGCCTACCTGTATTACAAAACCGGCGACCAGGCGCAGGCGCTGGCTTCGACCGAGCGCTTCATCCGCGAGCACCCCACCCATCCGCAAGTGGACTATATGTACTACCTGCGCGGCCTGATCAGCTTCAATGACCAGCTGGGCTTGCTGAGCGTGGTGTACGAACAGGATCCGACCGAGCGCGACCCGAAAGCGACGCGCGAATCGTTCGCCGCCTTCAAGGCCCTGGTCGACAAGTACCCGAACAGCAAGTACACGCCGGACGCGCTCGAGCGCATGAACTACCTGATCAACGCGATGTCCCAGTACGAAGTGCACGTGGCAAACTACTACTTCCGCCGCGGCGCCTTCCTGGCTTCGCTCAATCGCGCCCAGGGCGCGGTGTCGGAATACCAGAATGCACCGTCGCGCGAAGAAGCGCTGTACCTGATGATGCGCAACTACGAAAAGCTGGGCATGCCGGACCTGCGCAAGGATACCGAACGCGTTCTGATGACCAACTATCCGAACAGCCGTTTCCTCAAGGGTGAGCAGAACGACCGCTCGTGGTGGAAGTTCTGGTCCAAGTCCGACAAGTAACACATAAAAAACCGGGGCGAACCCGGTTTTTTTTCGTTTCAAGCCGCCAGCTTGCGCCGGAATACCCAGTTTCTGTCATCCGAACCGGCCTTGTCGAAGGCGTAGCCGTCGACATTGAAGCGCTTCAATTTGGCCGGATCGGTGATGCCCTTGACGGCGGCATAGCGGGCCATCAGGCCGCGCGCGCGCTTGGCGAAGAACGAGATGATTTTGTACTTGCCGTTTTTCCAGTCATGGAATACCGGCGTGATAACCGGCACTGCCAGGCGCGCCGGCTTGACCGATTTGAAGTATTCTTCGGACGCCAGATTGAGCAGCACCCCGGCGCCATTCTCGGCAACCGCCCCGTTCAGCGCAGCGGTCACGGTCTCGCCCCAGAAGGCGTACAGGTCTTTGCCAGCGGGATTGTCCAGACGGGTGCCCATTTCAAGCCGGTGCGGATGGATCAGATCGAGCGGACGCAGCACGCCGTACAGCCCCGACAGGATGCGCACGCGCGACTGGGCATAGTCGAGCTGCGCCGGCTTCAGCGAACGCGCGTCAAAGCCGGCGTACACGTCGCCATTGAAGGCCATGATCGCTTGCCGTCCTTCCGCCGGATCGACACTCCAGCTCGCGTAGCGGCCCACATTCAGGTGCGCCAGCGTGTCGGAAAGGTCCATCAGACTGGCCAGTTCGGCCGGGGAATAGGCGCGCAGACGCGCGATCAGCTGGGCTGAACGGTCGAGAAAATCGGGCCGGGTGTGCAGTGCGGTGGTGGACGGGGTCTCGAGATCGAGAGTCTTGGCAGGCGATAATACAATCAACATAACATTCAAACGAGTAAGCAGACCACTATGATACCCGCTCCAGCCCAACGCATCGTGCTTGACACCAATGTTTGCCTAGACCTGTTCGTGTTCCGCGATCCACGCTGGGCCAGCCTGCTGGCCGCCCTGGAAAACGGCACGGTCGAAGCGGTCACGCGCAGCGATTGCCGGGACGAATACCTGGTGGTGCTGCATTACAGCCACCTGCCGCTCGACCAGGACACCCGGCCCCAGGCCGCCGCGCGTTTCGACGCCCTGATCAAGGTGGTGGCCCCGGCGCCCAAGCTGGTGCGCCTGCCCGTGTGCACCGACAAGGACGACCAGAAATTCCTGGAAGTGGCACGCGATGCCGATGCCGAAATCCTGGTCACCAAGGACAAGGCGCTGCTCAAGCTGGCCCGTAAAACGGCGCAGGCCGGGATGTTCCGCATCATGGTGCCGGAAGCCTGGCTCAAACTGGCTTGAGCGCCTCGGGTTAGAATGAGCGTTCGTGCAACTTTTTGAACCGCTTCATGTCCACCCCTGCCCTGCCTTCCCGCCTGCCCGCCGTGGGCACCACCGTGTTTTCCCTGATGTCGGCGCTGGCCGCCGAACACGGGGCCGTCAATCTGGGCCAGGGCTTCCCCGATTTTGAATGCGATCCTGCCCTGATCGATGCAGTCGGCGCCGCCATGCGCGCCGGCCATAATCAGTATCCGATGATGACCGGCGCGCCTGTGCTGCGCGAAGCCATTGCCGCCAAGATCGCCGCCGAATACGGCGCCAGCTATGACGCCGCGACCGACATTACCGTCACCGCCGGGGCCACCGAGGCGCTGACCACGGCAATATTGTGCTGCGTTCATCCCGGCGACGAAGTGATCGTCATCGAGCCGGTCTACGACAGCTACCTGCCGGCCATTGCGCTCGCTGGCGGGGTGCCGGTGGCGATCGCCATGACTGTTGGCGAGCAAGGCTATGCCGTGCCATGGGACCAGGTCGCTGCCGCCGTCACCGCGCGCACCCGCCTGATCATCATCAACTCGCCGCACAACCCGACCGGCTCGGTGCTGCGCGCGGCCGACATTGCGGCGCTGGCCGACATCGTGCGCGGCAGCGACATATTGATACTGTCCGACGAAGTGTATGAACACATGGTGTATGACGGCCAGCGCCACGAATCGGTCAGCCGCACGCCGGAACTGGCGGCGCGCAGTTTCGTCGTCTCCAGCTTCGGCAAGACCTACCACGTGACAGGCTGGAAAGTGGGCTACGTGGCAGCACCGGCCGCACTGAGTGCCGAGTTCCGCAAGGTGCACCAATACAATGTGTTTTCGGTCAACACACCAATGCAGCACGCGCTGGCCGCCTACATGGCCAACCCCGCGCCTTACCGCGACCTGCCCGCCTTTTATCAGCGCAAGCGCGACCTGTTCCGCGAAGGCCTGGCCGGCTCGCGTTTCACGTTGTTGCCAGCCGACGGAACTTATTTCCAATGTGTCAGATACGATGCGATTTCCTCTATACTGGAATCGGAATTCGCACAGTGGCTGACCGCCGAAATCAAGGTGGCGGCGATCCCGGTATCGGCCTTTTACAGCCAGGGCCGGGAGTCGGGGATCGTGCGTTTCTGCTTTGCAAAAAAAGACGAGACCCTTCGCCTCGCGCTGGCGCGCCTGGCCAGGCTTTGAGCGACCCACGTCGGACCGACCACCATGGCTATCAGGCGCCTCACCCTTGCCGATATCGTATTCGGGCAGCCCCTGCCCTGGGATGTGTTCAGCACCCCGCTGTCCACCCGGCCGCTGCTGGAAAAAGGCAAGCTGGCCGCGCCCGAACAGATTGAACGCCTGCTCGACGCCGGCCTGTATGCCGAAGCCGGCGGCATGCCCTCCATCCTGCAGCATCTGAACCAGCTGAACCGGCGCCTCGAACGCATCCTGCTCAGCCTGCGCGAACAGAACAGTGCCGACCGAGAACTGCGCGAACTGGCCCAGGAACTGAGCGACATCGTCGAACGCGACCAGGACATTACCCTCGCGGCCATTTTTCTGAACCAGATCGCCGGCGCCTATGCGGTGCGCCACTGTACCGAGGCCGCGATCGTGGTCTGCATCATCGCGCGCGCCATGCACAAGTCGGCGCCGGAAATCCTGCTGCTCACCGCTGCCGCGCTGACCATGAACGTGGGCATGGTGCGCCAGGCCGACATGTTCCAGGGACGCGACGGCGTGCTCTCGGGGGAAGAACGGGCCGCCATCCGGCGCCATCCAGCCGACAGCGTCGACATGCTGCGCTGGGCCGGGATCAACGACGACGCCTGGCTCGACCTGGTACTGCTGCACCACGAAAACGATGACGGCAGCGGCTATCCGGAAGGAAGGCTGGGCGACGAAATTTCACAGAATGCCAAGCTGATCGGATTGGCTGACCGCTACTGCGCGTTTGTATCGGCGCGCAATTACCGGCGCTCGCTGCTGCCGCCGGTGGCGCTTGGCAAACTGGCCTGCGACAAGGAGATGCCCGTTGATCCGGCGGTGGTCGCGCACTTTTCCTTCGAGATCGGGCCTTATCCGCCTGGCACGCTGGTGCGGCTGCAAAACAAGGAGATCGGCGTGGTGTCGCGCCGTCCGGATGCGCAAGGTGCGCTGCGCGTGCATGTGCTGCGCGGCGCCGATGGCGCTACGCTGCCGCTGGCGGAAATGCGCCAGACCTTCGAAGATGGCTGCGAAGTGGCCGAGGCCCTGCACGAGGACCAGGCGCGGGTGCGCTTTACCATGCAGCATATCTGGGGCGAGCTGGCCAGTCTGTAGCCGCAGGCTTGGCTGTTAGCGCCCCAGCTGCTGCAGCTTGCGATCCACAAACTCCTGTAACGGCGCACTGAGCATCCCGCTGGCACGGGCGCGTTCGAACGCGATCCGGGCGTCGGCATTGCGCTGTTCGGCCTGTAATGAAATCCCCATCCCCATCTGCCAGACGCCCTGCGCCGGATTGCTCTGCAAGGCCAGCGCATAGTGTTCCAGCGCCTCGCGATGGCGTCCGTCGCGTTGCAATGCGCCTGCCAGAAACGCCTGGTAATCGGCATTGCCGGCCGCAGCGGGCAGGCTGCGCATGAGCGTGCCAACGCCTGACTGCCCCCGTTCGATCTGCATGCGTGCCAACAACATGGCCATCTGCATCTGGCCGGGATCGGCCGCCAGTCCCTGCTCGAGCTGCTGTTCCGCTTCCTGCTTGCGCCCGGCCTCGATCAGCAGGCCGACCAGGGTCTGGCGGGCACCATCGTGGCGCGGATTCAGTTGAAGGGTTTGCGCCAGTGCTTCCATGGCGCCGCTGACGCGGCCATCGTCAAGCGAGACGAGCGCGTCGCGGTAGCGCCGCTCGGCGCGCTGCGCGTCGTTCATGCTGCGACCGGCGCCCGCGGCAGGCGCAGCTGGCGCGGCATCACGCGTCGCCTGCTGGGAGGCGGCCGCCGGCGCCGGGCGTGCGCCCTGGGCTGCGCGCGCCTTCTTTGGAGCGGGCCCGGTGCTGGCCACTGTGGGTTCCTGGGGCGGCAGCGGATTGGCCCTTGGCTGCGGCGCCAATGGCGCCCTGGCCATGGGCTGGGCTGCTGCGATTGGCGCTGCCGGCGCTGCTTGCTGGCCCTCGCTTGCCGGCGCTACAAAAGGCGCCCGCGCCACCGGCTGGGTTGGCATTACGGGCCGAGTGGGCGCCACGGGCGCAGCCGGCACCGGCTGCGTCACCTGCTTGGCCAGCGGCGCTGGCGCCGGCAACGCCGTTTTCTTCAACCACCACCAGGCCCCGCCGGCAAGTACCAGGCCCAGCACGGTGGCGCCAATGGCAAACAGGCGCAGCGGTATGGCTGCCTCGGCCGCCAGCACCGGTTTGATTTCCGGCTGCAGCGACGCGCCGGACTGCGATCCGCGCGCGTCCAGGTCCTGCAGCATTTTGTTTATCAGGCTCATTTGGTCAGGACCCAGGTAAGACCGGCAAGAGCAAACAGCGCAGGCACCGCGGCCAGGGCCCAGTGCGGCAATGCGCTCTTGCTGGCCAGCGTGTCTTTGGCCGCTTCGGCGACATGGGCGCGGCTTACCTGCTGCGTGCCCTGGCCAAAACTGACCATCAGCGATTTGTGCGCCAAAATGTTAACCAGGCGCGGGATGCCACCGCTGGCGCGGTACAGCTTGTTGATCGCCTGGCGCGTGAACATGCGCGCGCCACCGTAACCGGCAATGCGCAAACGGTGCACCAGGTAGTATTCCATATCGTCGCGCGTGAGCGGTCCGAGATGGTAATGAAACGTGATCCGCTGTGCCAGCTGGCGGATCGAATCGAGCTGCAGGTGCTTGTTCAGTTCCGGCTGGCCGAACAGCACGATCTGCAGCAGCTTGCGCTTTTCCGTTTCCAGGTTGGTCAGCAGGCGCAGCGCTTCCAGACTGTCGATTGGGATCGCCTGGGCTTCGTCCAGGCACAGCAGCACCCGCTTGTCATCGGCCGCCAGTTCCAGCAGGCGCTTGGTGATCGACTTGAGCAGCTGATGCTGATCGACATCGCGTTCCAGCGTGATTTCCAGTTCATCGGCCAGGGCCAGCATCAGCGTGCGCGGCTCCAGCAGCGGATTGGGAATGTAGGCGGTGACGTATTCCGGGCCCAGGGTGGCCATGAATTTTCGGCACAGCAGCGTCTTGCCGGTGCCGACCTCGCCGGTAATCTTGATGAAGCCTTCGCCGTTGCGCGCCGCCACCAGCAAGGTATTGAGCGCTTCCTGCGAATGCGCACTGGTGAAAAAATAGCTGGTGTCCGGGGTGATCCCGAACGGTGCCTCACGCAGTCCGAAGTGTGCCGTGTACATGAATCAGCGGCCCGGCGCGCGCCGTGGATCGAGCTTTTCGATCCGGTTGACGGCGTCCAGCATCTCGGTGCCGAAAGCGTTTTCGTTGGCGCTGTCGACAATGGTCGGCTTGATCAGCACCACTAGTTCGCGTTTCTGGTTGACGCGCGAGGTGGCGCGAAACAGCGCGCCCACCACCGGCACGCTGGCGGCCCCGGGAACGCCGGACTGGTCGTTGACGGAGGACTGGCGCATCAGGCCGCCAATGGCCACCACGCGCCCGTCCTGGCCACGCACCATGCTGTCCATTTCGGAGGTGCTGGACGCGGCCAGCGGCAGCGTCAGGGTACCGGAACTGCCCAGGTTAATGCCCTTGCTGATGGTTGACACCTGGCTCACGGACGGGTGCACGTGCAGGGTGATATTGCCCTGGTTGTCGATTTGCGGCGTCACGTCCAGCACCACGCCGGAAAAGAACGGCTGCAGCGTCACGCTTGGCGTGCTGGTGTTGGTGCCGTTCGGGTTGGTGGCGGTGGTCGAGGTCACGCCGGTCACATAAAACTCGTCGGTACCGATCTTCAGCACGGCCTTCTGGTTGTTCAGCGTGGCGATGCGCGGGCTCGACAGCACGTGCACCGTGCCCTGCGATTCCAGGAAGGAAATCAGAGTCGAGAAATTATTTGTCTGGAAGGCCAGCCCGAACAGCGAACCGGCCGCATTGTCTGCCGCCTTGAGCAGCGAACCGGCCACGGCGCTGACGCCTGGCGGCCCGTTGGTGGTGGTGGCAACGTTGCCCGGGGAGAGAGAGGTGCCCGGCTGCAGCAAGCCAGCCGACACATGGCGCGTACCATCGCGGAAATTCGAGAATGCCGACCAGTTGATGCCCATCTGGAAGCTGTCATTGAGCTCCACTTCGAGGATCTTGGCTTCCAGGATGACCTGGCGGTTGACCGACAGCTGGCTCGCCTTCAGGTAGGCATCCACGTTGCGCAGTTCCTCCGGCATGCCGCGCACCACCACCACCCCCGATTGCGGGCTGATGACCACGGTGCGGCCATCGGCGCCGCTACCCACAATTGCTTCCAGCGCAAGCTTGAGCTCGGCCCAGAACTCGCTGCTGGTGGTGGTGTTGATCACGCTGCTGTCCTGCTGTGACCCGCTGCCGCTGCCATTCTGGTTGTTATTATTGTTGTTATTGTTCTGGTTGTTCTGATTGTTCTGGTTGTTACTGCCGCTCTGGGCGTTGCTGACCGAAGTCGACACCACGCGCAGGCTGGAGGTGCCCTTGCGGCTGCCAATCAGATAATTTACCTGGAACACGCGGGTCTGCATCGTCAAGGGCTTGATCGCGATGCGCGTGCCCTCGATGCGGTAATCGTAGCCGTACATCTCGCGCATGGCGTCAAGCGCCTCGACCATCGTCACATCCTTCAGATTGGCGCTGACCGTGCCGCTCACCTCCGGATGCACCAGCATGTTGTAGCGCGTGCCCTCGACCAGCGAATGGTAGAACTGCTGCACCGGCACATTGTTGAACGCGACATTGAAACGTTCTTCGAGTGCACCGCGGGCGCGCGGCAGGTTGCCGCTGAGCGCGCTGACCGGCGGCAGCAAGGCATCGGCCACCGGGTCTTGCTGGCGCGGCGCCGGGGCGCTGTCCTTGCCGGCGCCCTGTTTCAGGCCGGCCTGAATGGTGTCGAAGGTGGTCATGTCGCCTGCCGTGCGCCGCGGCGGCGGCGAACAGGCTGCCAGCGCGGCACCCAGGACAAGCAAACTGGCAAGTTGAGGAAGTTTCTGCATACGTTCTCGAATGAGGATGGTTGGTCGGCGGCGCTGTGCTAAGCCGGCCGGAACAGTTTCAAAGTCTTGCGCAGCTTGCCGCGCCGGATCACCACTTCGGTCGGCCGGATCGTCTCGATCACGGCGCCACCGACGCGTTCACCCTCGCGCACGGTCTTGCCTTCGATGACGGCCAGACGGCGCCCGCCCGCGCGTTTCGATACCAGGATCGACTGCAGCTGCAAGTCCTGCTCCGGCGCTGGCATCGCCGACCCGGGCGCTGGCGCGCTCAGCACGGCCGGCGGACGGGTGGGGTCGCCCGACAGCGTGTCCTGCGCCAGCGCCGGGCAGGCCAGGGCCGCCAGCAGCAGAGCCGACCAGACAGGCCGGCTCACAGCTTCACCCACTTGTTGTCGAGGTTGACCGTGTACACCACCAGCGTCAGCGTGGACTGCGGATAGGTCTGGGTCGACAGGCTCGCCCTGCCCCAGAAAATTTGCCCCTGCATGTGTTCCAGCGCTTCCAGATAGGCGACGATGGCCGGGTAACTGCCCTGCACCACCACTTCGACCCCATGCCGGTGCAGCAGGGCCGGCGGCGCCGGGGCCGCTGGCGCGGCGCCTGGGGCGGCAGCAACGGCGGCTGGCGCGCCCTCGCCTTCGGTGTCGGGCAGCGTGCGCATCGACTTGAGCTTCAGGCTGCTGTGCGCGCGCAGGATGCGTTCCAGCAGGCCGCTCATGCGTTCCGCCGGCACCATGCCTTCCTGTATTGCCATCAGCGCCGACTTGAGCGCCTGCGCATCGTCGCGCATGCGTTGCAGGCGCGCCCGGTCGGCCGCGTCCGGATCGGCTGAATGGGTCAGAATGGTCTGGGTGATCTCCGCTTCCACGCCGGTGATGTTGTCCTGCTGCGAACCCATGGTCTGCAGCAGCGTCTTTTGTCCGGTATAGGCAGGATTGAGCGCGAAGAAGAACACCGTGAAGATCACCAGGCCGGCGATCATCGCGAACAGCAGCACCCGTTCACGCAGGGTCAGCGCATCGACCCGCGTGCTCAGTTTCGTCCAGTAGAGCTTGATCTGCTTCATTTGGCCACCGCCGCAATCTGAGGCGCCACGGGTGCCGACTGCAAACTGAAATGCAGGTAGCCAGGCGCGACCGGTGGTGCACCGCCCGGCCCTGCTTCCTGCAGCGGCGGCGGGCCGATCTCGAGCGTGGAAAAGGTTTTGCCCTTCATGACCGCTTCCTGGGCCAGGCGCTGCATGAACTGCGGTACCAGCTCGCCTTGCAATGCATTGCCCTGCAGACCGATGCTGCTGCCATCATTGCCGATCACGATATCGGTCAGCCAGATACCCTCCAGATCCTGGCGTGCCAGCGCCCGGAAGTAGCCGGAAAAACCGCGCACCTCGCCAAAGCCGCCGCGCTTGATGGTCTCGCTGGCGTTCGCCAGCAAGGCCAGCTCCTGTTCTGCGGCCTTGATCTCGGCTGGCAGCGTGGTGCTTTTGGCGCGCGGCGCGAACTGGACGCGCGCCTCGTTGAGGTACTGCTGGCGCGTCGCCAGCCGGGCATCCGTGGCCGCTGCCTGCAGCTTGAGCGAACGCATGCGGTTCGATGCGTCCCAGGCCAGCAGCGCGCAAGCCACGCAGATCAGGGCCAGTGCCTGGGCCATGGTCGCGCTCGAGAAGTACTTCTTCTGTTTGCGGAAGATCGGGTTGAACAGGTTGATCTGCTGGCTCACAGCACGGTCTCCTCGAAGCGCAGGGCCGCACCCAGCGTCAGGAAATGGCGCTGCTGCTGCGCGGGCGCTTGCAGGTCCGGCACTTTGGCCAGATCAAGCACGCTGTTCAGGTCGAGCATATCAACCGGCATGTACAGGTTCGACGACAGATAGTCGTGCAGCGCGCTGCTGGCCAGCGGTGCCAGCACCAGCCTGGACACCGTGACGAAATGGAACTGGCGATCGAAATGGTCGAGCGAGCGTTGCAGTTCCAGCGTGATCTTGTCGAAATACTGATTGCGCCGGTCGGGATCGCTTTCCATCACCTGCTCCAGCGTGACCTCGATCCGGCGCGACAGGTACAGTTCGGCGCGGAAGGTCACGGTCAGCAGGCCGCCATCTTCGGCGAACGAGAGCATGGCCAGGCCGCGGCCTTCGGGCTCGAGCATGGCGGAGATGTTTCGCTGTGCCATTTCGGGGATGTCGATCACCTCCATGGCGACCTTGGCATCCGAAAACAGGCTCATGCGCGCTTCGACCACGCTGTTGCGCGCCGCGACAGCGAACATGGAATTGGCGCGTCCGCTGGCATTCGGGTCGGGCGGAATGTCGAGCACGTCGATGGTGGCGTCGTCGACATGGAAGTCGAGCATGTCTTTCAGGCGCCAGCGCACTGCCGCCTTCAGTTCATCCGGCTGCACATTGGGGGACTCGACTGCCAGCATCTGGTAATCGCGCCCGCCCAGCAGCGTGGCGCAATGGTATTGGGCAGCGTGGGCTTCGCGCGCGATTTTTTCCAGCGCGTCGGGCGTCAGCGCAGGTTTGACCGGCGCAAAGCTGGCATGTTCAACGACCGGTTTGGCGCCGCTCACCCGCGTGATGCGACTGGTACAGACGCCATCGGAAGCAAAACCGAAAGCGAGCAATCCGTTCAACTTTTTTGTTTTGCCAAAAAAACCCATGCCCTCAATCCATCCATAAAACATTTATCAGGACCCTGCTGTAGCGCCTTGATTATATTCACATTTCCCCTGCGCCCCGCTGGTTTTTTCAGTAGGGCAACCAATATGCGACAGTTTCCTTGCTCAATAGGTCTCACGCACGTGAATCACCGGACCCGACTTGTACACCCCGAAGGTGGCGCGCCCGGCGCCCGGGAGATAGGGATAGGTTGAACGCAACAGGACACTACCCTTGGTCGTCGGCGCCGGCGCCGGCTTTGCAAGCTGCAGTTTACCGGCCCCGGCCACCAGCACGCCGCCACTGCTGAGTCTGGTAATCGGCATGTTCACCCCGGTGATGCCGCCAGTCCAGCCTTCCATCGTAAAGTCGCCGGGCAACATGGGCGTGCAGCTGTCGAGCGTATTGATCACGAAGCCGGTGCCGTTCCAGTATTGCGCGCTGGCCGGCAGCGTCAGGCGCAGCAGTTCGGAACCGTAGGCATTGGCCAGATACAGACGGCCGTAGCGCGCGATCCCGGCATCGACCAGGGCATGATTGGCGGCGCCGGCGCTGACGTTGACGGTGTCGATGTCATACGCGCCGAGCTTGACACCATCGGGATCAACCGGCGCCACCCCGACCTTCAGCACGGCATATGGACCGGCCGCCGTGGCCGGACGGTACAGCGTCAACGGCGCAGCCACCGCCGTCGCTTCGCCTGCAACAAAGCTGCCGCTCGCGGTGCCCGCCGTATGACAGGGATGGGCCGGGGTCGCGCCGCAAGCGGGGAACGGCGTGCGCGGCGCTGGCGCGGGCGGATCGTTGACCACGCCCAGACCAAGCTGGGTCGCCAGATTCAGGCGTGCGAATGCGCCTTCATAGTTGAGCGTGGTTTCGTCGTTGGCATTTTGCGCCGTCAACGTGAAGGTCGGACGCATCTGTTCGCCCATGTAGCTGAAGGTCGACGCGGAACACGCCGCGATCGCGCTGCGGTGCACGATGCTGCCCTCGCTGAGCGCGAAATGATCGGGAACGAAGCGGCCGAAATACGTGGTGGGCGCCGTATTGCCGAAGTAGCATCCGAGCTTGCCGTTGGCATCAAGTAGGTTCGGGTCGGAGGGCGCGACGTCGGTGCCCAGATCGCTGTCCGTAAAGCACTCGGCGGGCCCCTTGTTGGCATCCACGCTGGCAAATTCACCGTTGTCGTAGACGCCATACGGCATCAGGCGGAAATAGCCAGCTTCGCCATAGGTCAGCTGGTTGGCCACGGTGGGAAGTGCAGGATCCACCACCCCTACTCCGGCCACCACGCCCGCATTGCCTTGCAGGCTATCGGCCATATCGCTGGCGATGTACAGGGTGCCGTTGTAGCCGGTGGCGGTGCCCGCACTGAGTGTGAAGGTGCCGCTGCCGGCCTTGAGCACCGGGCTTGCCGTCGCGCTCGTGCCGCTGGCGTCGGCGCCGACACCGGTGGCGGCGAGAGTCAGCGTGGACGGGCGGATGGCGAAATTGTCCGAGGAACACTGCACCAGACTGCCCGAGGTCATACGCACCCGCACATCGCGCGCGGCTGCGGTTGGCGTAAAGGTGATGGAACGGCGCCCGGCATTCGCGCCGGTATAGGTGAACTGGACGGTATCCGACAGCGCCGTAGTGCTGCACCCGGTGCCGCTGGCCGCCACCAGAGTCGCGTTGACGGTCGAGGTGGCGGATGTGTTGATCACCCCGCTGTTCATGGCCAGCACGTCGAGCGTGAGCGTGCCCCCGCCGATGCGCTTGGTAAAGATCGGCGTGTTGTTGGCCTTGCCTACTTCAACCGCATCCAGTCCGCAAGCACCGTTGCTGAACACCATGGCGCAGTCGCCAGCGGTACTGCCCTTATAGCACTGCAAAGCTGTCGTGGTAGAGGCTGGCGAATTAACGCTGCCAGACAGATTGACCGTGCCCGCCGTGGTGTTTGCCAGGGTCAGGCTGGCATTTCCGGTCGTGAAAGTGATGGGATTGGTGGACCAGGTCCCGACGTTGCCCAAGGTTGCCTGCACGCTGCCGGTATACAAAGACGTACAAGTCGCGTTCGCGCACGCTTTCAGGGTAATGGTTTCTTTACCGCAGGTCAGCGCGCTGCCGTCGTGGATCAGGCGCACGTGGTTCAGTTTCGACACCGCTGGACCGGTGTTGATTGCACTGGTCAGCGTCTTGTAGGGACTGGCGCCGCTGTAACAGCGCGCCGCATTCCAGCCCGCCACATTCAGCGAAAACACGCCCTGGCTGTTGGGCGCGTCCACCTGGAAGGTGCGCGTGTAGGTGCCGTTGGAGCGGATATCGGGCGAGTAGTAGCACCAGGACAGGTCGCTTGTTGGCGAGGTGATGAAGGAAGTCGAACGCCAGCGTGTGCCGCCGGTGAGCACCACGGTGACCGAGACAGTGATGGTGTCGCCCGGCTGGACGTTGACGCTGGTGCCACCGTTGACCAGGATCTGCGTGACCGTGATGGATGCCATCGCCGGCGCTGCGATGCTCGCCAGCAGCAATAGTGCAGCCAGCACCAGGGCGCGAGCGTTGTTCAGGATTCTGAGCATCATCAATTCAACTCCGCTTGTACGGTCCGCTGCACATAATCGGCGCCGGGGTTCGCATTCGGGCAGCGCGCGGTCGTTGTGTCGAGCTGGTTGCATGCTACCGCCACAAGGGTCCAGCGGTTGGTGGTATTGCCCACCGCATTGCCTGCCTTGGGTGTGCAGCTGACAGTGACGCTGAAATTACGCAGATTGCCGTCGGAAGGCAGCGCGAACGTCTGAGGCGAGGCAAAGCAGGCCACCGACGGCGGCTGCACCCGCAACTGCTGGAACATGCCCCATTCCAGACCGCTGCGCGCCGCCTGATACGCCTGGCTACCCAGCATGTCCATGGCCGAGGCAGCCTGCTGGGCACCAAACACGCGCACCAGCGCAGCGGTCAGACCAGCAAGCAGCACGATTAGAAACACCGCCGTGATCAGGCTGACGCCGCGTACGCGCGACAGACGGGGGAACTGGCGCGCGCTCATGGCGTATTGTCCAGGTGGACCTGGTGCACCAGGTTGATGGTCTGGCTGCCGCCCTTGGGGCGCACGCCCAGCGTGATGCCGATCAGAGCACTGTGCTGGCTGCTGAGACTGGTCTCGTATTTGAACGCGCAGCTAAATACATTCTCGGCCAGCAACGCGGTGCTGCCGCCCGTGGGGATGGGGTTCTGCCCGGCCGTGATGGCATAGCCCCAGTGCCGGTTCAGACGCCCGGTGGCAGTGTCGCAGCGCCAGGTGACGGGCGTGCTGACCACATGGAAGCGCTTGGCTGGCGACATCAGCGGCACGCCCAGGGTGGTCTGGGCGGCAAACACATTGCTGACCATGGTGATGGTAGTGGCGGTCAGGGACTGGATCTGCGCGCGATTACAGGCACCGAGGCAATTGTAAGCATCGCCCGGCTCCTGGCCCGACCCCAGGTTGTACACCACCACAGAATCGCCAACCACCGGGGCGTTGCGCCCGGGAGGCACGCCGCCCACCACCGTAAAGGTGCGCTGGGCCGCGTCGTTCCAGTTCAGATAGCTGCCGCCGCCAGGGGTATCGACATCATCCTCGGCCAGGTAGCGCAGGCCAACCTTGGTTTCCAGGTATTCGATCGAGTTGCCCGACACCCGCACGGAATTGGGCAGTGCCAGGCGCAAGTCGCGCGACAGCCGGCGCATGGCGTGGTCGGCCATGTCCGATTCCTCGGCCCGCTTGACGTTGTCGAGATAGGTATTCACCGGCACATTGATAAACGAGGTCATCATGGTCGCCACCACTGCCGTGACAACGATCACGGCCACGGCCTCGACCAGGGTAAAGCCGCGCTGGCGCAGCAGATTGGGCAGGCGGGTCATGGCAGACTGTTGGGCGCGTACCGCGTCCGGTAAGTGTCGAGCACGATGTGCTGGCTGGCGCCATACGTCACGTCGACCGTGATGCGCAGCGCGTCGTTGTCGGCAGTGCCGCCGGCCGTGCCGACCCGCAGCCCAGCAGGGCCGATGGCGGCCGCGTTGATGGTGACTTTGGCGGTGTAATTACCGGACACCATGGCCGCGCCCGTCGCGTCGGTAATGCGGCCGCTGGTGTCGCCCGCCGTCATCGAGGTCGCCACGCCGAGCGTACTCACGTAATCGTTGATATTAAAAAAGGGCCGCGTCTCCCCTGCCACCTGCAGGCCCACATTTTCACGCAGGGTCGCACTGGCGCAAGCGACCGAGTTGGTGGCTGTTTCGGCAGCGCTGTCGTTTGGATGGCAATACGTAAATTTGGCCAGCTGGACTTCTTCCAGCAGCGCTTCGGCCACCAGCATGGCCTGCTTGCGCTGCCACGGATCGGCGCTGCGCGAGCTGGTATAGCTGATCACGCCCAGCATGCCGGCCGCGGCCACACCAACGATCACGATGAACACGATCAGTTCAATCATGGTCAGGCCGCGCTGGCGTTTAATGGACATAACCGGTCTCCGCTTCCACACTGAAGCTGCGCGCGACCCCGCCGGCGGTAACGCTGACGGCCAGGGTAGTAAAGGTGGATACCGGCGTGGGCGATACATCGGCCAGTGCGAACGGTTTGCCGAGCGCGTCGAAATAGAATTGCGTGGTGGCGCCGACCGTGACGCCGGCTGGCGGCGCCTCGCAGGCCCAGGCACTGTCGGCGCAGGCGGCCACGGTGGCGCTGCTGCCACTGTTGCCGCCCGCCGCACCGGGAACACGGCTGCCGGAAGCGCAGGTGGCCAGGTAGCACAGCGCTACGCCGCTGGCGTTGATGCGCACGTATACGTTACGGTTCTGGGCGATGGCGACCTTCTGGCCATAGCGCACCAGCGACGCGGCCTGGTCGGCAAAGGCCCGACTCTCGAAACCGCCCTTGTCCGTCAGCCGACCCGCCGCCACCGCGCCCAGGATCCCGATGACCATGATGACGACAATCAGCTCGACCAGCGTAAAGCCGGGCGCGCACAGCCGGGGGCGAAGATGAGAGAGTGGCGCCATCCTGATGGGGAAGAGTCGTCGTTGTTGTATTCTACAAAAGAAAACAGGCCAATCGCTTGGCCTGTTGTGCACGAGAAAACAGCGCCTTAGTTGCAGTTGGCCGGTTTCAGGTCGGTCGTGGTGAACTGCGGTGCGGTCACCACCGGCTGAACGCCGGCGGTCGTCACGGTCTGGCTCGCTTCGGTGTAGGTGAAGCGGCACAGTGGGTGACCCGCGTCGGCAGCCACGATGAAGGTGGTAGCAGACGGCGCGGTAATCGTGTAGTCGCCGGTCGACAGGTTCGATGCCAGGGCGATGCCGCTGGTTGCAATGTCAACACCGGTGTTCGGGGAATAGCCATCGCCGCCAACGTCAGGATAACCACCGATGGTCGCAATGGTCTGGCCTTCAGCAGTAACGGCCGTGACGGTTTGCGCCGCACCGCCGGTGCCGCAGGCAGCGCAACCGAGCACACCACCATTGACCATCCAGGCTGCGTGCGCGGTACCCGAAGCGGCTTTGACTGCGCCCAGCGCAGCTTGCATCTTGGCCAGACGCGCCTGACCGGACATGTCGAACATGCGTGGCAGTGCGGTGGCGGCAAGAATGCCCAGGATGACGATCACAACGATCAATTCGATCAGGGTGAAACCGGCTTGCTTGCTAGAGATTTGTGGTGCTTTCATATACGGACTCCTACGAACGTCAAGGTTGATTGGCGAAATGCTTCGCTGCTGAGATTGGTTCTAAGACGTTGCGTAAAACAACGCCGTCAATTGTCGTGCTTCGCGACGTCTCGGCAGGTTCGGGGCCGTTTGCGTCTTCCAGGCTTCTGATCAATTCGACACGATAGGTATACCGCGTGTCGTTATCCGCCTGGGGTGTTGCACCAGTCCGTTTAATATACACGAGGAGAAACTTTTTTCGATTGAAATACCAGTTCCCGGGAGAAATTTTTGCCTTTTGTGGCGAATAGTACTCACCTGCGTAATTCGATGGTTTTTGTGCCAACAGGTCCATGGGATTTAAGGTTAACAACTTGTCCAGTTGGTCCCCTTGCCCTTTTGCTACCATCTGGCCACTGCGCAGCGCGAGGCTGCTGCGCAGGATGCCAAGCGTGGTTTCCATCGCCGCCAGTTCGGCCTGTTCCTGGTACAAGGTCAGGCGCGACAGCAGCATCCCGGTCAGCACGCCAATGATCGCCACCACCACCGCCAGCTCGAACAGCGAGAAGCCGCGCGCCGGTTTCATTTTGCCATCGCCGCTTTGCCCAGGTCCCAGATCGGCAGGAAAATACCCAGCGCGAGAATCGTGACCAGAATCCCAAGAAACACGATCAGGATCGGCTCGATCTGGGCCGACAGCGTTTTCAGTTCGTAATCGACTTCGCGCTCGTACATCTGGGCGATTTCGTCCATCATTTCATCGAGCGAGCCGGTCTCTTCGCCCACCGCGATCATCTGCAGCACGATCGGGGTAAATACGTTGGCGGCCGCCGCCGTGCGCAGGATGCTTTCGCCGCGCTCGACGCCATCGCGCATCTGTTCGATACGCGCGCCCAGATAGGCATTGTCGACCGTTTGCGAGACCGTGGTCAGCGCCTGCACGATCGGCACCCCGCTGCGGCTTGACAGCGCGAAGCTGCGCGCGAAGCGGGCCATGGTGCCCTTCATGATGATCTTGCCGGCGATCGGTAAACCCAGTTTGCGGCGGTCCCAGTCGTAGCGGCCCTTGTCGCTGTTAAGGTACATGCGCCAGCCGAAGAATGCCAGAATCGCCAGGCCCAGCATATAGGGCCAGTAATTGACGGTGAACTGGGAAGAATTGATCAGCACCCGCGTCATGAACGGCAGTTCGGTCTTGAAGCTGGCGAACACCTTCTGGAACTGCGGGATGACAAACACATTGACCACGATGATCGCGATCGCCATGGCGATAATCACAAAGGTCGGATAGCGCAGCGCCGACTTGATCCGCTGGCGCATCTCGCGGTCGAACTCGAGATGGTCGAACAGGCGCAAAAACACGTCTTCCAGGCGGCCCGTCATTTCGCCGACCCGCACCATGCTGAGGTAAAAATTGTCGAACACCTGGGGATGGCGCCGCATCGAGGACGACAGTTCGCGCCCCGCGTCGAGCGACTCGCGCAGGTCGGCGATGATGCGGGCAAACGCCTTGTTGGTGGCCGATTCCTGCAACCCGGCCAGCCCGCGCATGATCGGCACCCCCGACTTGAGCAGCGTGTACAGCTGGCGACTGAACATCTGCACATCGAGCGAAGTGACCTTGCGTTCCCACAGCGCGGCCCACCAGCCGTCGCCATTGGCGGCCGCCACCGGTTTCTTCGATTCCTGGATATCGACCGGGGTGATCCCGGTGGAAAACAGCTGGGACGCGATGGCGCTGGCGTCCACGCCCTCGATCACACCCTGCAGCATCTCGCCGCGCGCATTACGTCCTTTGTAGGCGTAGAACGGCACCTCAATCCTCCAGCTGGTTGCTGATGCGCATAGCTTCGGCCACGGTGCTGCGGCCCTGCACCGCCAGCGCCACCGCGTGCCGGCGCATGGTCTCGCCTGCCATCTGTGCCTGGGCCGCGCGCAGGAAGAAGCCGGGGTCCGGATGGTTGGCCGCGTCCACCACGTCCTTGGTCATTTCCAGCAATTCGTACACGCCGGTACGGCCCCGGTACCCCATGCCGTTACAGTGCGAACAACCTTTACCGTGGAAGAACTGGACGCTGTCCACAGTGTCGTGCAGCTCGGTGCGCAGGAACTCGCGTTCGGCCGGCGAAATGGCGTGCGGGGCGCTGCAGCTTTCGCAGATCTTGCGCACCAGGCGCTGCGCCAGCACAGCCTGCAGCGAGCTGCCCACCATGTAGCGCGGCACGCCCATGTCCATCAGGCGCAGCGGCGTCGAGGCGGCATCGTTGGTGTGCAGGGTCGACAGCACCAGGTGACCAGTCATAGCGGCGCGCAGGCCGATCTGGGCGGTTTCCTGGTCACGCATCTCGCCCACCAGCACAATGTCGGGATCCTGGCGCAGCGCGGAACGCAGCACGCGCGCAAAGGTCAGGTCGATCTTTTCATTGACCTGCACCTGGTTGATGCCGTGCAGCCGGTATTCGACCGGGTCTTCAACCGTGATCAGTTTTTTCTCGGCCGAGTTCAACTCGGCCAGCGCGCTGTAGAGCGTGGTGGTCTTGCCGCTACCGGTCGGGCCGGTGACCAGCACCAGGCCATTCGGGCGCTGCACGATCGCGCGGAATTGCTCGACCAGCTTGGGCGGCATGCCGATCGCGTCCAGCCGCAGCGTGGTGCCGCCCTGGTTCAACAGTCGCATGACCACCGATTCGCCGTACTGGGTCGGCATGGTCGAAATACGCACGTCGACCCGCTGCTGCTTGACCTTGACGGCAAAGCGTCCATCCTGCGGCAAGCGTTTTTCCGAGATATCGAGGTCGCTCATCAGCTTCAGGCGCAGTGCCAGCGGGGTTGCCACCTTGATGTCGGCTTCGGTCTGCAGGTGCAGCACGCCGTCGATACGGAAGCGGATGTGCAGGCGCGACTCCATCGGCTCGATGTGGATGTCGGAGGCGCGCACCTGGGTGGCGTCGTCAAACACTGACTGCAGCAACTTGACGATCGGCGCTTCTTCCAGATTCGGATTGGCGGCGGCCAGCGCGCCGAAGTCGACAAAGCTGTCACCCAGATCGGCTTCAACCTCGCGCGCGAAGTCGGTAATGTCCTCGGTGCGGCGGTAGATCCGGTCGATACTGGCCAGCACTTCGGTCTCGTTGACCACCGCCAGCGAGATGTTGCGTTTGACCTGGCGGCTGATCTCGTCGTACGCAAACAGGTCGGTCGGATCGGACAGGCCGATCAGCAGCCCGTCACGGCGGTCTTCCAGGGCGATGGCGCGAAAGCGCCGGGCCTGGGTTTCAGGCAGCAGGCGCACGACATCGGGATTGATGTTGTAGAACTTGAGATTGATGTAAGGGATGTCGAGCTGCTTGGCCAGCGCGCCCGAGATCTGCTCTTCGGTAACATAGCCGCTTTCGACGAACACGCGGCCCAGTTTGCGGCCGGTGCGCTTCTGGTCCTGCAAGGCAAGTCCGAGCTGATCTTCCGACAACAGCTTTTGCTGCACCAGGATTTCACCTAAACGAACTTTTTCTGGCCGCGCCATTGACTTGCCTTCATGGTTAAATACTTGCGGTCCATTCTATGACAGAACCACGCGATTTTTGTCGCAAAGAATGATTTTGCCGCTACCGTGCGCGGGAACATTGTGAAATCGAGACACTTGCATTATTGAAGCGGCAAGGTTGCAATGCGCTAGAATAAAAAACCGACATCGCCTTCGCGAGCGCGATGTGGCTACTTTCACTGGACACTCATGCACCTGCCCTCCCCCCAACGCCGCCGCATTTATCTGATGCGCCACGGCAGCGTCGCCTACTTTGATCAAGCCGGCAATCCGGTCCTGCCCGAAACCGTGGTCCTCACCGAACAAGGGCGCGCCCAGGCCAGCGCGGCCGGGCGCGTGTTCGCCGACGCCGGCGTGCGCTTCGACCGGGTGATCGTCTCCGGCCTGCCGCGCACCGTGGAAACCGCGCGCCGCGTGCTGGCTGAAACCGGACAGGACATTGCCATCGACGCCTGGCCCGAACTGGAAGAAATTCGCGGCGGCCGCCTCTCGCAAATCCCCGACGAGCACTTGCGCGACGCTTTCATGGGCGCCTTTGAAGGCGTGGTCGACGAAAACAAGCGCTTTCTCGGCGGCGAATCGGTCGGGGCGCTGATGGACCGCGTCCACCCGGCCATTGCGCGCCTGCGTGCCGACCCGGCCTGGGACACGGTGCTGCTGGTCCTGCACGGCGGCGTCAATTGCGCGATTTTGTCATTGGCCCTGACCGGTCAGCGGATGTTCCTGGGCGCGCTGGCGCAAACGCCCGCCTGCATCAATGCCCTTGACGTTGGCGACGATCCGCACGACTGGGTGGTGCGCTTCATGAACTACGCGCCGCCCGTCCCGCTGCAGACCGAATCGCGCAGCACCACCATGGAACAGTTATATATGCAGTACCTGAAAACACGCTGACCCGACTGGCAAATAAATAGTACGGGCGTGCTTTTAATCAGCTAGAATAGGCCGCAACAACGACCCAGGAGACAAGATGTTCGAAGAAATGATGGGGACCAAACCGGTGTCGGAACGCCAGAAGTTCGACGTCGACGCGCTCGACGCCTATCTGCGCGCGCACGTGGCCGGCTATCCCGGCGGCCCGATATCGGTTGAGCAATTCAAGGGTGGCCAGTCCAACCCGACCTTCAAGATCACGGCAGGCGGCCAGCATTATGTGCTGCGCACCAAGCCCGGCCCGGCCGCCAAGCTGCTGCCTTCGGCGCACGCCATCGAACGCGAATTTCGCGTCATGGACGCCTTGCAGAAAGCCGGTTTCCCGGCCGCGCGCCAGTACGCGCTGTGCACCGACGAAGCGGTGATCGGACGCGCGTTCTACGTGATGGAATTCATCGACGGCCGGGTCCTGTGGGACCAGTCGCTGCCCGGCATGACGCCGGCCGAACGGGCCGCCATCTACGACGAACTGAACCGCGTAATCGCACTGCTGCACACCACCGATTACGCCGCCATCGGCCTGGCCGACTTTGGCAAGCCCGGCAACTACTTCGCGCGCCAGATCGAGCGCTGGACCAAACAGTACCAGGCATCGAGCACCGAAACCATCGAGGCCATGGATCAGCTGATCGCCTGGCTGCCGCAGAATATTCCTGCTGGCGACGACACCGCCATCGTGCACGGTGACTTCCGCCTCGACAACATGATCTTCCACCCGACCGAGCCGCGCATACTCGCGGTGCTCGACTGGGAACTGTCGACCCTGGGCCACCCGGCCGCCGACTTCTCTTACCACTGCATGAGCTGGCATATTCCGCCGGGCCAGTTCCGCGGCATCGCCGGCCTGCCGCTGGCCGAGATGGGCATTCCCAGCCAGGAAGCCTACATCGCCGCCTATTGCCAGCGCACCGGCAAGTTGATCCGCATCGAGGACTTCAATTTCTACCTGGCCTACAACATGTTCCGCCTGACCGGCATCATGCAGGGCATCATGAAGCGCTATGTTGACGGTACCGCGTCCAGCGCCCAGGCCCTGCAGAACGGCAAGGCGGCCCGCCCGATGGCCGAACTCGGCTGGACCTATGCCCAGCGCGCAATCTCACTCATGAAGGACAAGCAATGAACTTCGATTATTCCGACCGCTGCAAGGAACTGCAGGGACGCCTGCTCGCCTTCATGGACGAGCACATCTATCCGAACGAAAAGGCCTTCAAGCAGGAGGTCGACGCCAACGGTACCGAGAAAGGCAACCGCTGGATTCCCACCGAACTGATCGAACGGCTGAAACCGCTGGCACGCGAACAGGGCTTGTGGAATCTGTTCCTGCCGAAATCGGCGCGCGCGCCGGAAGGCTTGTCGAACCTCGATTATGCGCCCCTGTGCGAAATCATGGGCCGCGTGGTGTGGGCGCCGGAAGTATTCAACTGCGCCGCGCCCGACACGGGCAACATGGAAACCATCGAGCGTTACGGCACCGAGGAACACAAGAAGCAATGGCTGGAGCCGCTGCTGCGCGGCGAGATCCGCTCGGCCTTCGCCATGACCGAGCCGGCCGTGGCCTCGTCGGACGCCACCAACATCGAAACCCGTATCGAGCGCGATGGCGACGCGTACGTGATCAACGGGCGCAAATGGTGGATCTCGGGTGCGGGCGACCCGCGCTGCAAAATCTACATCGTCATGGGCAAAACGGACTTCCATGCGGCGCGCCACGCGCAGCAGTCGATGATCCTGGCCGCCGCTGACACGCCGGGCATCACCGTGGTGCGGCCCTTGCCGGTATTCGGCTACGACGACGCGCCCCACGGCCACTGCGAAATCCTGTTCGAGAACGTGCGCGTGCCGGTCTCGAACCTGCTGCTGGGGGAAGGACGCGGCTTTGAAATCGCCCAGGGCCGGCTGGGCCCGGGCCGGATTCACCACTGCATGCGCGCCATCGGCGTGGCCGAACGCGCGCTCGAACTGATGTGTCAGCGCCTGGGCAGCCGGGTTGCCTTCGGCAAAAAGCTGTCTGACCAGAGCGTCTGGCGCGAACGCATCGCCGAGGCGCGCATCCAGATCGACACCGCGCGCCTGCTCACGCTCAAGACCGCCTCGCTGATGGATACGGTTGGCAACAAGCACGCCCAGGCGGAAATCGCGATGATCAAGGTGCTGGCGCCGAACGTGGCCCAGCAGGTGCTCGACTGGGCGATCCAGGCGCACGGCGCCGCCGGCGTATCGGACGAATTCCCGCTGGCCTACCAGTGGGCGGGCAACCGCACCCTGCGCCTGGCGGACGGCCCGGACGAAGTGCACCGCAATGCCATCGCCAAGCTGGAACTGGCCAAGCACATGCAGCCTGCCGGCTAAAGCGCAGCATTGCCCCGGGCGCGGCCACGCCGGACGGGAGCCCACTGCACGTTGCCGGATCCGGCAACGTGCCCGAACATGTTTTTTGTTCAAGCCCAGAACCCCCTTGTCAGCACGTAAAGTACTTTCAAGAAATCAGGGCCTCGGCTACCATCAGGCATAAGGTGGCGCCATCGCGTCACCGGACGGTGGCGGAGGCATTCCCGGTGCAGTTTTTTTCACGTAAAACCTTACCTTCGATTCGCTCAAAAACGGCGATGCTGGTGCTGGCCTGTCTGTTGCCAAGCCTGATCGGTTTTGCTGCCCTCACCTACGATTCCTTCAGCCGCGAACGGGCCAGGCTACTTCTGGAAGCCGACCGTACCGGCAAAGCACTGTTGAAGGCGGTGGAACGCGATCTCGACACGGCCGAAACGGCAGCCCGCGCGCTGGCCAGTTCGCCCAGCCTGGCCAGTGACGATCTGGCCGACTTCCATGCCCAGGCGCGCAGCGTGCTGCGTCCGGAACTGGCAGCCACCGCGTTTGTCCTGTCCGACCGCCAGGGCCGGCCGCTGCTCGACACGCGCGTGGCTTTCGGCCGCCCGCTGCTGCCGAACGCGAATGCCGACACCATCCGCCAGGCCTTCGCCGGGGGCGACGTCAAGACATCCGACCTGTTTCGCAATGGGGCCGACCAGCCGTATTACACCTCGGTCGAGGTACCGGTGCGGCGCAACGGCGAGGTGAGCTACATCCTGTCCGCGCAGTTGCCGGCAATGCGTATGGCGCACCTGCTCGACGAATTGAACATGCCCGCCGCCTGGCATGCCTCAGTGCTTGACAGTCAGTACCGGGTCGTCACCCGCAGCCGTGATCCGCAGCGCTGGACCGGCCGAAAAACCCATCCCGATGTGCTGCGCGCCTTGTCCGTGTCCAGCCAGGGCATGCTGGAACTGGTCACGCGCGACGGTCTCGAGGTCATTCTCAGCTACACGCGATCGCCGCAGCGCGGCTGGGTCGCCAATATCGGCGTGCCGCGCGATGCCGCCTACGCGGGTGTGCGCGCGTCGATGTCCAACATCATTCTCAGCGTCGGTGGCCTGATGATGGTTGGCTTCCTGTACGCCTGGGTCATAGGCGGGCGGATTGGCGGCTCGGTGCGCGCGCTGTGCGCGCCGGCCCAGGCGCTGGGACGGGGAGAAGCGGTCGTGATACCGCCATTGCCAATACGCGAGGCGGCCGAAGTGGCTACCGCACTGGAGCAGGTTGCGTCGGAGCTGCAGCGTCACCGCAGCGGTCTCGAAGAGCGGGTGCGCGAGCGCACCACCGAATTGCATAACGCCCACGCGCTGCTGGAAAACGTGTACGCCACCGCCCCCGCCGGCCTGGCCCTGCTCGACTGCGATCTGCGGGTGGTCATGGTCAACGACTACCTGGCGCGCATCAACGCGCGCACGCCGGCCGAACATATCGGCCGCACCTTGCCCGAGTTGCTGGGCCCGATCGGGGTCGAATACGAGCGCGCCTACCGCCAGGTGCGCGACACCGGCCAGCCCCTGCTCAATGTCGAAGGCCAGGGCGACGTGCCTTACGATCCGGGCGTGATCCACCACTGGCTGGTGAGCTACCACCCGGTCTACAACAGCGAACACCAGATGGTCGGGGTCAGTGGCCTGGTGCTCGACGTGAGCGAAACGAAGCGCCTGGCGGACCAGCTGCGCGACATCAGCGAACAGTTCCACGTCATCTACGAGATGTCGGGCGACGCCCATTTGCTGGTCTCGCCGGAAGAAGGTTTTATCGGCGGCAACCGCGCCGCTGCCGCCATCTACGGCTGCGACAGCGTGGCGCAGTTCATGACGCTGTCGCCGGCGTCCACCTCGCCCGAATTCCAGCCCGACGGGCGCCGCTCCGCCGACAAGGCCGAACAGTTCATGCGCTATGCGCTCGAGCGGGGCAGCCATCAGTTCGAGTGGTTGCACCAGCGCATCGACGGCACGCTGTTCCACGCCGACGTGATGCTGACCAGCCTGAGCGCGGGCGGCAAACCGGTGCTGCAGGCGATCGTGCGCGACATCAGCGAACGAATCGCGGCGGAAGCGCGCATGCAGTCGCTCAACGAACAGCTGGTGCAGGCAGTGGAGCGGGCCGAAACGGCGAACCGCGCCAAGAGCGAATTCCTGGCCAATATGAGCCACGAAATCCGTACCCCGATGAACGCCATCATGGGGCTGGCGCGCCTGCTTGAAGAATCGCCGCTGGCGCGGCGCGAACGCAGCTATGTCGCCAAGATCAAGATGTCGACCCGTTCGCTGCTCGGCATTCTCAATGACGTGCTCGATTTTTCCAAGATCGAAGCGGGCCAGATGCGGCTCGAATATACCTCCTTCAGAATCGACCAGGTCCTCGACAGCATCTCGGTGCTGCTGGCGCCGAACGCCGCCAGCAAGGGCCTGGAACTGGTGTACGACGTGGCGCCCGACGTGCCGGTGCAACTGGTGGGCGACCCGATGCGGCTGGAACAGGTGCTGCTCAACCTGGTCAGCAATGCCATCAAATTCACCGAACATGGCGAAGTGGTGCTGGCGGTGCGGCGCGGGCGCATTGTCGATGACCAGAACATCACGCTGAAGTTTTCGGTGCGCGACACCGGCATCGGCATCGCGGCCGAACACCATGTCAACATGTTCAACGCGTTTTCGCAGGCCGACAGTTCGACCAGCCGCAAATATGGCGGCACTGGCCTGGGGCTGACCATCTGCAAACGCCTGGTCGGTCTGATGGGCGGCACGATCCTGGTGCGCAGCGCTCTTGGCGAAGGCGCGGAATTCGTGTTCGACGCGACCTTCGGCATCCACCCGGGCGCTGCGGCGGTTACCCTTCCCGATCTGCCGGGCCTGGAACGGCGCTCGATCCTGATCGTCGACAATAACCCGCGCGTCTGCGCCAGCGTGGCCGCGCAGTGTTCATGGTTTGGCTGGCGTGTCGAGACCGCGTCCGGCGGCTCGCAAGCGCTGGAACTGCTGCGCGCCGCCAAGGGCCAGGAGAAGCGCTACGACTTCATGCTGCTCGACGCCGCCATGCCGGAACTGGACGGCATTTCGGTGCTGACCTATGCCCAGGCCGACCGCGGCATCGCGTTGCCGCGCACGGCCCTGATGGTGGGCGAGGAAACCCGCGCCCAGCTCGACAGCATGGCCAGCGAACTGAAACTCGATGCCGCGCTTTCCAAACCGTTTACCCGCGATGCCCTGGTGGCGGCGATCGTCGAGCTGCACACCGGGCGCCCACAGCTGGCAAGCGGCCAGGCCAGCGGACTGGCCGGGCGCCTGGAAGGCATCTACGTGCTGCTGGTGGAGGACAATCAGATCAATCAGGAAGTCGCCAACTACCTGCTGTTGCACGCGGGGGCGGCGGTCGATATCGCCGCCGATGGCAAAATCGCGGTCGACATGCTGAGCGATGCCCCCACCCGCTACGACGCGGTGCTGATGGATATCCAGATGCCGGTGATGAACGGCTACGAGGCCACGCGTGCCATCCGCGGCATGGGCCTGGCTGATCTGCCGATCATCGCCATGACTGCCAACGTGATGGAAGACGACCGCGCGCGCGCGATCGAAGCCGGCATGAACGGCCACATCTCCAAGCCGATCGATGTCGACCACCTGGTGTCAGCGCTGCTGCGCGTGACCTCGGGCGGCGACGTGCGCGAACTGCGCGAATCGCCGCAGCCACGCTTGCGCGCCGATCCAGCCGCTGGAACTGCGGCTCTGCCAGCCGAGATTGAAGGCATCGACCTGCAATCGACCCTGCCCCGCTTCGGCGGCAATTTCGCCAATTTTGTGGCGCTCTTCAAGCGTTTCGAGCAATCGCAGGGCGGCACGCTGGCCGAAGTACGCCAGCATTTGCGCAGCAATGAACGCGATGCCGCGGTCGCCTTGATGCACCGCCTGCGTGGCGTGGCGGCCAACCTGGGCGCGACCGAATTTGCCGGCAAGGCACTGGAATTTGAACGAACCTTGGGCAATGAGAGTGTCGAAACGCTGCTGCCCCGCCTTGATCTGCTGGAAGTCGAACTGGCCAGGCTGATGGTCGCGGCGCGCGAACTGCGCACCCCGGATGAACCGGGAAAAGACGCCGCCACGGGCGATTCCCGCTCAATCGATGAAAAATTAGGGAATTTGCTCGGATTACTTCAAAATAACAACCTGAAAGCACTGGCTGAATTCGATGCGCTGCGGGCGCAACTGGCCGCGCTGGCACCGGCGCCGATGATGAGCGCACTGGCAGACGCCATCGCCACGCTGGCATTTACCAATGCCGCCAGACAGCTGAAAGAGATCATGGATCGAAGGGTGACGCAATGACTTGGGGCAGTATCGTAAAAAAGGGCCGCATCCTAATTGTCGACGATGCGATGGAGAACATCCAGATTTTGCATCAGGCCCTGCAGGACGAGCATGACGTGCTGTTCGCGATGAATGGCGCCAAAGCCCTGCACATGGCGCAGAACCAGCTGCCCGACCTGATTCTGCTCGATGCGATGATGCCGGACATGGATGGCTACGCCGTGTGCGCGGCCCTGCGCGCGTCCGAGCTGACGCGCGACATTCCGATCATTTTTGTCACCGCCCTCAAATCGCCCGAAGACGAAACCCGCGCGCTCAGCGCCGGCGCGGCCGATTTCATCAGCAAACCGGTCAACGCGGCCGTGGTACGGGCCCGGGTACGCACCCAGCTGACCGTAAAATTCCAGAGCGACGCGCTGCGCGAACTGACCCTGACCGACGGTCTGACCGGGGTCGCGAACCGGCGTGCCTTCGACGAACGGCTGGACGCCGAATGGCGCCGCTGCGCACGCTCGCAGATGTCGATCGCCCTGATCCTGGTCGACATCGACCACTTCAAAAATTTCAATGATGCGTATGGCCACCAGGCCGGCGACGCCTGCCTGAAAAAAGCCTGCGAAGCGATGGCACGCGCCGCAATGCGGCCGCAGGACCTGCTGGCCCGTTACGGCGGGGAAGAATTTGCGATCCTGCTGCCGTACGAAGATATCGGCGGCGCCGAAGCGGTGGCCCGCAAGGTGCTTGACGAAGTCGCGCAGCTGGCCATTCCGCACGCGCGCTCGTCGGTGGGACCCACGCTCACGGTGAGCATGGGCGTGGTCAGCGTGACGCCGAGCGACCGTTTCGAATCGGCCATGATGGTCAGGAGCGCCGACGCCCTGCTCTACGAAGCCAAGGCGGAAGGACGCAACCGCTTCAAATCGAAAGGGCAGTAGGCGCAGGCCTCAGGCTGCCGCTTTCTCCTTCTTGAACGGATTGCGCTCGGGCGCTTCCTCGTGCTCGATCCCCAGCAGCACACGCTTCATCATCTTGTTCAATACCGGCTGGCGATGGCGCACCAGGATGCCGAACGGCTGCGGCTTGGCGCCCAGCGCCGCTTTCGGCTCGAGCGCCGTGCGCCCGTAGGAAATCTCCTTGCAGCCCATCGAAATGGCGTCGGCGATCCCGGCGTGCAGCAGGCGCAGATAAATCGGCAGGTCTTCGGCGGCGGCGCGGTCGAAACCGATGTGATAGGCCACTGCGGTATCGCCATCAGCCACAGAAATCAGAAAGCCCAGCAGCGCGCCCTCGCGCCTGATCACGCTGCAGCGGAAGCGCTCGCCCGCCGCGGCCTGCAAGGTCGCAAAATAGTCAGGCACCAGTTCGAACATGCGCACGCCCGCATTCGACTGCACCGCCTTGTACAGCGCATGCAGCTCGTCGCGCGCGCCGGCCAGATCGGCCAGCTGCTCGATGGTGCAGGCGCCATCGTCCATTTTCTTGAATACCGCATTGCGCACATTGGCGCGGTATTTGGAGGCCAGGCTGGCCAGGTAGTCCTCGTAATTCTTCCAGGCCGGATTGAGCGTGAGCACCATGTTCGGTTCGGTCTCGACGAAGCGGTAGCTCAGATGTTCGAGGTGCGCGGCCTGCTCGCGGTGGTGCGAATGCAGATCCTTGATCATGATGAAGTGCGTTTTGCCGTCGAGTTTTTCGGACTGGCGAATGCGGTACAGGACTTCGGCCACGCCGTGCCAGGCCAGCTTGGGATCGGCGTCGGGCGCGAGCGCGATGCCGTGCTGGCCGTAGGTCAGCAGGTTGCCGCAGGTGAGAATGCGCTGGGTGGTGTTCCTGGCCAGTTCGTCGAGTTTGGCGCCGCGCTCCTTTTCGGGACGCAGCTGCGACAGGCTCACATCGGCCATCTGCATGTAGATCGCGGCCAGCGGGCGGCGCTCGGCGCCCACGCCGCTGTAAATCAGCGCGTAGCGCGGCGACAGATTACGCGGCAGGACGGTTTCCAGCGATTTCAGGTACGGGGCCGACATGAAGAAGCCGGACGGCGCCGCCAGCGCCTGCCAGGCATCCTGATCGAGCATCTCAATGGCGTCGGCAATAGCGTAGTACAGGTCGGCCGGGCCGCGCAACTCCTTGCGAACCTGCTTGCGCTCCTTGAGCGCGGAAGCGATGGACTTGATCTTGCCTGGAATTTTCATGCGCGATTATGCAAAATTGATAACACGCCGAGTGTACAGAACGGGCGCGCACGTGTAAACAATCGACATCGCGATAGCAGAAAAGCCGACCTCGGGCGCGGGAAGGCGACGTGACTCAGGGATAACGCCGCAGCAGCATCTCGGCCACGCACACCGGCTTGGCGCCACCTTCGCGCTCCACCACCACGTGCCACTCCAGCTGCGCCCCGTCGTCAATATCGTCGATTGTGGCCAGCGTCAGGCGCGCACGCACACGGCTGCCGACCGGCACCGGCGCCGGGAACCGCACCTTGTTCAGGCCATAGTTGACGACCATGGTGGCATCGACCATGCGGATCGATTTTTCAAACAGCGCCGACAGCATCGACAGGGTCAGAAATCCATGCGCGATCGGCCCGCCAAACGGCGACTCGGCCTTGCTGCGTGCCAGATCCACATGTATCCATTGATGATCGTCGGTGGCCTCGGCGAACAGGTTCACCCGCTCCTGGCCAATCTCCACCCACTCCGACACCGCCACTTCCTGCCCGACCAGGGCGCGCATTGCGTCCAGCGTGGCGAAATCACGCATCGGCAGCCCCTGCCGGCCGGCGCCCGAACATGCCCATGCCTTCAATGGTGCACACCAGTTCGCCGCGCTGATTGTGCGCCTGCCAGGTCGACCAGACCACGCCCCGGTCCGGCCTGGAAGCCGATGCCTTGACGGCGGTGGTCAGGTAGCTGACCGTGAGCGTGTCGCCGGCGCGTACCGGCAGGATCCAGCGCACCTTGTCGAGACCGGGCGAGCCCATGCTCGCGGCGCTGGCCATCATGCCGTCCACGACGATGCGCATCATCATGCTGCAGGTATGCCAGCCGCTGGCAATCACGCCGCCATAGGGCGAGGCGGCGGCGGCCTCGTGGTCGACATGAAACGGCTGCGGATCGAACTGGGTGGCGAAGGCGATGATCTCTTCTTCGCTCACGCTGCGCGAACCGAGCGCGACTTCCTGGCCGGGATAAAAGTCTTCGAAATACCAGCTCATTCCAGCGTCCCTTCTGCGAAACCCGGCTGCGCGATGAAGCGCTGCAGGTGATGGTCGGAGTCGCCCAGCGTCAGTTCGATCATGGTCAGGCGCTTGAAGTGGTGCGCGGCCGGCAGTTCGTCAGTCACGCCCATGCCGCCGTGCAGCTGCACCGCCTGCTGGCCGACGAACTTGAGGGCCTGGCCCACCCGGAATTTGGCGGCCGACACGGTGCGGCGCCGCTCCGCCACGTCTTCCGACGCCATTTTCACGGCAGCGAGCAGCGCTATCGAGCGCGCCTGCTCCAGGTGGATGTACATGTCCGCCATGCGGTGCTGGAGCGCCTGGAATTTGCCGATCGGCGCGCCGAACTGCGAGCGCGTTTTCAGGTAATCGAGGGTGGCCGCGAAGATCGCTTCCATCGCGCCCAGCGCTTCGGCGCACAGCAGCGTCGCGCCATAGTCGGCGCAGTGATCGAGCAAATCGGCGCCGCCGCCGTCCCCACCAAGCAGCGCCGATGCCGGCAGCTGCACCTGCTTGAATCTGACGCTGGCAGCGCGCTGGCCATCGAGCGTGCGGTGGTCGGTGATGCTCACGCCGGCGGTAGCGGCAGGCACCACGAACAGCGCGATGCCGTCGCCGCTGCGCGCGGACACAATCAGGCTGTCCGCCTGCGCGCCGTGCAGTACCACCGCCTTGGCGCCGTCGAGCACGAAGCCGCTGCCGTTCGCCGTGGCCCTGGTGCTGATGGCGAACAGGTCGTGGCGCGCCTGCGCTTCGTTCAAGGCGCACGCCAGTTTCAGTTCGCCGGCGGCCACCTGCTCCAGCAGCGCGTCATGCCCGCCCCCATGCTTGAGAAAATGCGCGCCGATCACGGTGGCCAGATAAGGCTCCACCACCAGGCCGCGGCCCAGCTCCTGCATCACGACAAACATGTCGACCGCACTGCCGTTGAAGCCGCCCTGCTTCTCCGGCACCGGCAAGGCCGTCATGCCCAGTTCGGCCAGCGTGCTCCAGGCGGCCGCGGACACGCCTTCGGCCGAGTGAATAATTTTTTTGCGTTCGTCGAAGCTGTAGTCTTTGGTGACCCAGCGCTTGAGGGCGTCGGCAAACTGCAGCTGTTCTTCCTTGAAGTTGAAGTCCATGTTCAATCCCTCACAGACCCAGAATCATCTGGGTGATGATGTTGCGTTGAATCTCGTTGGAGCCGCCGTAAATGGAGGTCTTGCGGAAATTGAAGTAGTAGCCGGCCAGCGGCGCGCCATCGTCGTCGCCGGCAGCGCTATGCGCCGTCTCCGATTCCAGATAGGCGGGGTCGAAAGGCACGGCCATGGGGCCGGCCGCTTCCACCATCAGTTCGGTCAGGGTTTGCTGAATCTCGGTGCCGCGCACCTTGAGCACGGACGCTTCCGGCCCGGGCGCCTTGTGTTCCTGGGCCAGCACGCGCAGCACGGTCATTTCGAGCGCCATCAGTTCAATTTCCAGGGTTGCCACTTTGGCCGCGAACAGCGGGTCCGCCATCAGGCTGTGGCCGTTCTTGGTCTGGCGGCCGGCATAGCGCTTGAGGAAGGCCAGTTCGCGCTTGGAGCGGCCGACGGCGGCAATGCCGGTACGCTCGTGGCCGAGCAGGTATTTGGCGTAGGTCCAGCCGCGGTTTTCCTGGCCGACCAGGTTGGCGACGGGGACGCGCACGTTATCGAAGAAGACTTCATTCACTTCGTGGTCTTCATCGAGCATGATGATCGGGCGTACCGTCACGCCCGGGGTTTTCATGTCGATCAGCAGGAAGGAAATGCCTTCCTGCTTGCGCACGGTGGCGTCGGTGCGCACCAGGCAGAAGATCATGTCGGCATGCTGGGCCAGGGTGGTCCAGGTTTTCTGGCCGTTGACGATGTAATGCTCGCCATCGCGCACGGCGCTGGTCTTGAGCGAGGCCAGGTCGGACCCCGAGCCAGGCTCCGAATAACCCTGGCACCACCAGTCTTCGCAGGACAGGATGCGCGGCAGGAAGTGGGCTTTTTGTTCGGCGCTGCCGAAGGCCATGATGACCGGCGCCACCATATTGACCCCGAACGGCAGTATCGGCGGCGTGCCGGCTCGCGCGCATTCTTCGTCGAACAGGTGGCGCTGCACCGGGGTCCAGCCCGGACCGCCGAATTCGGCTGGCCAGCCTGGCGCCACCCAGCCCTGTTCGGCCAGGATTTTATGCCAGCGCACATAGTCCTCGCGCGACAGGCGCAGGTGCTTGCGCACCTTTTGCTGCAGGTCGGCAGGCAGTTTGGCGTCGAGGAAGGCGCGCACGTGATCGCGGAAGGCCAGATCCTCGCTCGAGTAATTCAGGTCCATACAGTCTCCTTGTTATCGCCGCCCAAAAAAGCACGACCGTTCACAAGAATTGTACATGATCTCGATTGGTGCGCCTACGCTCCCAAAATGAAAAATGCCGCTCAGTGCGACCTGAGCGGCATTCAGTGAAGCGGGCCTGCTTATTTGCGGCGACGGCGGCTGAGTGCACCTGCACCAAGCATACCAGCGAGCATCAGCATGCCGGTTGCCGGTTCCGGTACCACGGCTGGCACAGCCGGAACGTCAGCTTGCGGCACATCCGGCGGCGTGGTGACGATCACATCGACGATGTCGCTGGCCGGCGGCGTCGCGACAGGCACGTCGTTGGCGCCGTTGCCGCCACCGTGGGCGATATCGGTGAACGGGGGCGGTGCCGACGGACCGCCGGTCACGCCACCATTGCCGAGCTGCGAGGTGTCAGCCGGACCGTTGGTGAACGGCGCAGGCGTTGCCGTCAGCTTGGCTGTGCCGGGACCGTAGCCGGTGAACAGCGTGGTGGAGCCGCCACGGTCGCCATAGCGGCTGTAGGTGGTCCAGGTGCCTGGGCCGTTGAGCACCAGCGTCTGCGCCTGGTCGGCGGCGGCAGGCATGCTCACGGAATTGAACGACCATGCTGGGCGCGGTGCGCTTGGGGTGGAACCGGCGTCGATCACGCCGGCCTGGGCCAGCGATGCGGTGGCAACCAGCCCCGCGAAAACCATGTGTTTTACGGCCATGGAAACTCTCCTTAATGTTGTTGATGTTATGTTATATGCATTGGAGTAATCATCCTAGCATCAATGGAAAAAAGATAATGTTCGATTGACACGGCCAAAAAACAAAGGGCTCCCTATGGGGAGCCCTTCCAATATTGCCAAAACGCTTATAGTTGAGTCCGCCTTGTATGATTGGCGCAACAACAATTTTTTAATCGACAGCCTTGTTTGGCATATACGGCATCAATCGGGAGGCCAGACGGGTGTCGGTCTTGACCATCCCGACCACATCGCTGAGGATGTGGGCCGCTTCGTTGAGCATCACGTCCTTGGCTTCCTTGGCCGCTTTTTCCGCTGCCAGATCGGCCACCAGCGAACGTTCGTCGCCCTGCAAGCCATCATCCTGACGCGAACGTTTCTTCTCAGCAAGAGCCTTGTTGCGGCCGGCGCCCACCACTTGCGAGGCCTGACGCTCTTCGCGCAGCTTGGCGCGCGCTTCCTGGGCATCGCGTTCCTTGCGGCGCACGGCTTCGTTCAGCGAAATCGAGTTCTCCTTGCGCAGCTTTTTCACCTCGGCCAGGTCTTCGATCAGATACTGGAAGTCCTTGTCCTTGGCCACACGGGCATCGTGGCGCTTCTGGACTTCGTCGATCACCGACTTCAGGTTGCCCGCAGAAACGAAAGGCGCTGGTTTGATGTTGGTCCATGGCAGCGCGTTGTCATACGAGGATTCACCGAAGTTTTCAGCATCGGAGGTGACCGGGAGCTTGATATCCGGGGTCACGCCGCGCAGCTGCGTGGTGCCGCCGTTGATGCGGAAGAACTGCGCCACCGTCATCTTGAGTTCGCCGTTCGGTACGCGCTGGATATTTTCCAGTGGCAGCAACTGCTGCACGGTACCCTTGCCGAAGCTGGGCTCGCCGATGATCAGCGCACGGCCGTAATCCTGCAGCGCCGCGGCGAAAATCTCCGAGGCCGAAGCCGAAGCACGGCTGATCAGCACGCCCACCGGGCCATCCCATGCCAGACCGGCATTGGTGTCGCTTTCAACCCGCACACGGCCGTCAGCGTAGCGTTGCTGGACTACCGGGCCCTTGTCGATGAACAGGCCGGTCATTTCGACCGCTTCCGACAGCGAACCGCCGCCGTTTTCGCGCAGGTCGATGAGCACATTGTCCACTTTGGCGCGCTTGAATTCGCCGAGGATGCGGGCCATGTCGCGCGTGGCGCTGCGGTAATCCTTGTCGCCGTTCTTGTGCGCTTCGAAGTCGTGGTAGAAGGCTGGCAGCGTGATCACGCCGACCTTGCGTTTTTTGGCGCCGTCGACCACTTCGATGATCGATTTTTTGGCCGCCTGGGCTTCCATGTTGATCTTGTCACGCACCAGCACCACCGTCACGTGCTTGGCATCCGGACCGGCGTCGGCCGGCACGATGTCGAGGCGCACGGTCGAGCCTTTGTCGCCGCGGATCAGTTGCACCACTTCGTCGATGCGCCAGCCGAGCACGTCGGTGAAGGCCGGGTTGTCGCCCTGCCCCACGCCCACAATCCGGTCGCCCACCTTCAGCTTGCCCGACATGGAAGCCGGGCTGCCCGGCACGATTTCGCGGATCACGGTGTAATCTTCGCGCGACTGCAGCACCGCGCCAATGCCGTGCAGCGACAGGCGCATGGCGATGTCGAAGTTTTCGGCGGCGCGCGGCCCCAGGTAATTGGTATGCGGCTCAATCGCCGTGGCGTAGGCGTTCAGAAAGATCTGGAAGACATCTTCGCTGTTGACCTTGCCGGTGCGGGTTTCATAATTCTCGTAGCGCTTGTCCAGCGTTTCGCGGATCGATTTCTCGTCCTTGCCAGCCAGCTTCAGGCGCAGCCAGTCGTTCTTGACGCGCTTGCGCCACAAATCGCGCGATTCCGCCTCGGTTTTCGGCCAGGCTGACTTTTCGCGGTCCAGTTCGACGCGTTCATCGACGCTGAAGTCCTGCTTCTGCTTGACCAGCTCGCGTGCATAGGCAATGCGGTCCGAGAAACGTTTCTGATAGACGCCATAAATCTGGAATGGCACGGCAAGGTTGCCGGCACGGATCATGTCGTCGAATTTGGTACGGTAAGCGGCGAACTGGTCAATGTCGCTTTGCAGGAAACACAATTTATCCCCGTCAAGCGACTTGAAATAGCGGTCGAAGATCTTCTCCGACATCGCGTCGTCCAGCGGCACAGCCTTGTAATGTTCCCTGGTCAACACTTCAGCAGCGATCATTGCCGCCTGGGCCTGGAGCGCTTCCGGCTTCAGTGCCTGGGCGCCTTTTTCTGGAATAGCTGCCTCGCTCGCGAAGGCAAACGCCAGCGCCACCATCAATATTGACTTCTTCATTCGATTCTCTCCGGGCGTAAAACGCATGATATCTACTGCGAACAATTCTAACAGCTTGGGCAGTGTCGCAGAGCCAGCTTGCGCCATTTCTCTTAAGCCCAGCTTAGGTGAACTGTCCCGTGCGCCAGCCCAGCCATGCCAGCGCGCCAAGAATCAGCACCCACGGCCACGAGCGCAGCGCGATCAGCCAGTCCACCCTGGACGGCCAGAATGACAGCAATTGCGGCGCCAGGCCGAATGCGATCAGGATATCCATGCTCTGAAAATGCCAGGGCCCGCGCGTGCGCCACCAGCCGACGGCAAACGGAATCAGGATGATCAGCAAGGGCGCCAGCGCGGCCGGCGCGGCGTTATACCAGCGCACCCGCGTGAGCGTGACGGAGCCCAGCTGCCAGTGCGCGCCCTGACGGCGTGGAATGATGGTCAGCGCGCCCGGCCGGGCGCCCGTCAGCAGGCCGGCCACCCAGTGCGCCAGTTCATGGCACATGGTGCCGGCCGCGGTGAACACGAAGAAGGCGGGATGGCGCGCTGCCAGGATGCGGATGACCACCGCCAGCGCAACCGAGGGCGCCAGATACAGCGCGATGTCGCTGTGTTCGCAGACCATGGCCGGCGCGGCGGCGCGGCAGGTGGCGGAAAATGACATGGCCGCGGCGATGCCGCCTAGCCGGCGTAGAAGCAGCGGCCGCAGGCCTGGCGATATGACTCGTTGCCGCCAATGCTGACCTGCTCGCCTTTGCGGATGCGCCGGCCCTGCGCGTCGACGCGCACGTTCATCGTCGCCTTCTTGCCGCAAGTGCAGATGTTCTTGAGTTCTTCAATATCGTCGGCCAGCGCCAGCAGATAGGCCGAACCGGGGAAGGGTTCGCCGCGGAAATCGCTGCGCAAGCCATAGCAGATCACGGGCACGCCATTCACCTGGGCCAGCTGGTGCAGTTGCTGCACCTGGGCGGTGGACAGGAACTGGGCCTCGTCGATCAGCACGCAGGCCACCTTGGGCGCGCCGGCGAGAAAATCAGTGTCCGGGCCGAAGGTATCGACCTGGCGCTGCGGGCCCAGGCGCGAGGTGACTTTGCCGATCCCGTAACGGCTGTCGATCTCGGCCGTATAGAGCAGCACTTTCTGGCCCTGCTCTTCGTAGTTGTGCGCCACTTGCAGCATGGCTGTCGATTTACCGGCGTTCATCGCCGAATATCTGAAATAAAGTTTTGCCACTGCGTGTTCCTGTCCGTAAGTGCGCGAATTATAGCAAGCGCGGCCTTACTCTCCCGGGTGATATTGGCGCTCGAGGTGCTGCACAATGTCTTCCTTGTAGAACAGCACATCCTTGAATGCGCCGCGCGCATACATGGCGGCCTGGTCCTCGAAATGGGGCGAGCCCGGCTTGTTGTTATTGCCGCCGGCCAGAATGCTCTTCGCGCGCAGGCGCGGTCCGAACTCGACCACCGCCACAAAGCTGTTGCCGCGGTCGCCATAAATGCGCCGTGTCTTCTGCGGCGCCGACATGCCGAAGGCGGCCAGCGAACCCCAGGTGGCCGAGGCAAACGGCACCGGCAGACTCGGTTTCGCGTCATCGTATTGCTGGCGCACGTCGCCGCTGGCGCGCTGGAAGCGGTTGATCTCGCCCCACGGCGTTTGCCAGGTGCCGAAATCGGCTTCCAGTTTTGCTGTTGCGCCGGCCAGTGCCTGCAGCCGCTCGGCGGCGCCGATCCGGGTCTGAATGTAGTCGACCACGGGCATTTCGATGGCGCGCGCCGCCTTTGACGCCGCCGCCACCATCGCCTGCCCCCAGTAAATGGCCAGTGAAGTGGGCACCGAATCGCTGGCAAAGCGCAGGTCCCAGCCGCGCAAGGCCGCGACCTGCGCGGCCAGCGCGGCGCGCTGCGGATCATTCGGCCCCAGCGTCGCATAGTCCTTGAGCAGCGCCGGGATCAGTGGTTCGAACGCGGGCAAATAGCTGTCATAGGCGGCGCCGATCAGGGAATCGAGCGTCATGTCGTGCGCCTTCTCCAGCACCCGCAGCGCATGCAGACCGCGCGCGTTTTCGGGCAAGGACCACATATAGGCCGGGTAGTCCTGCTCGCGCGGACTGCTGGCCCCGGCCGCGCGGAAGGGCCAGTTGTTCGTATTCTGGATCCAGCCGCTGGCCGGATTGCGCAGCGCGATCAACTCGTCGATGGCATGCAAGCCCTGCCACTCGGTGGCCAGGTTGCTGCCGTCAACCGGATGCTTCCAGTCGAAGGCCGGGTCGCGCTTCGGCACGAAATTGCCGTGGAAGTAGGCAATCGTGCCATCGGCGTCGGCGTACACGGTGTTGTTGGAGGAATTGGTGCGCAGTTCCATGGTCTTGCGGAAGGCCGCGTAATTGCGGGCCTTGGTGCGCGAAAAGGACTGCATCAGCGCCTTGAGCGGCTCTTCCATCAGCTTGACGGCGACCCACTTGCCGCCCGCCGAACGCACCACCGGACCGTGATGACTGAAGTAGGCCGTGACCGTTTTGCTGGCCATCGCGCCGCTGGCGGTTTTGTACGGCAGCGTGATGGGTACCGCCTTCATTTCGCGCGCGCTGTCGGCATACAGGTAGAACACCTTGCCATCGCGCTCGGTGATGGTTTCGAGGTATTCGTCGATCACATCGCCGCCGCCCGAGGTATGCATCCAGCCCGCGCGCTCGTTGAAGCCCTGGTAGACAAAGAACTGGCCCCAGGTCACCGCGCCATACGCGTTCAGGCCTTCGTCGCTGGCGACATGCACTTCGGGGCGGAAGTAGAACGAGGTATGCGGATTAATCAGCAGCAGCGCCCTGCCCGACTTGCTCAGTTTGGGCGCGATGGCAAAGCCATTCGAACCACGCGGTTCCGGGTCGAACGGCGACCCTTCTGCTGCCACCACCGGCTTGCCGCTGTAAAACGCTTCCAGCGCCTTGAGATCGATTTCCTCGATATCGCCGCCGATGCTGCCTTCGCTGAAGGACAGCGCCATCCAGGGCTCGAAGTGCGTGATCAGTTTCGGTTTGACTTGCGGGTGCGTCTGCAGATAGTAATTCAGGCCATCGGCAAAACTGTTCATCAGCTTTTTCAGCCACGCGGGACTGGCCGCGTACTTGGCCTGCATGTCCTGCGGCGTGATGAACATTTTCATGCGCAGATCGCGCCAGATTTCGGCCTCGCCTTCGACTTCGGCCAGGCGCCCCATCGCGTTGATGTAATTGAGTTCGACGCGGTTGAAATCGTCTTCGGCCTGGGCGTACATCAGACCGAACACCGCATCGGCATCGGTTTTCCCGAACACGTGGGGCACGCCCCATTTGTCGCGCATGATGGTCACGCGCCTGGCGCTTGCCTTCCAGCGCGCCTGCTCGGCCGACGCGACGGCTTCGGTGCCGGGCGCGGCCTGGACTGGCAGCATGACCGAGGCCGCGGTGCAGGTGACAAACAAAGAGGCAAGCAGACCGGTTCGGAACATGGAAATCGCTTTCGTTATCGTTGACAGGAAGCCGCTACATGCCCAGTTGCTGGCGCAGCTGATTGTTCTCGGCCGTGAGCGCGTCGACCTTTTCGCGCAAGGCCGCTACCTGGGCGCGCAGATCGCCCTCGACGTCGGCTTCAGGCTCTTTCTCTTTGGGTGGACGGCTGCCCGCTTTCTGCTCGCGCACCTGGCGTGCCATCTGCTGGAGCTCCTTCTTGCCGCCGGCCACAGCAGCCTTCTGCACCGCTTCCGGCAGCGAGGCCACGTTGGCCGCCGCGTTGATCGAAATCGTCCCCGCGCGCACCGCCTCGACCAGTTCGGGCGTGGCCGCTTTCTGGATGCGCTCGATCTGGCTGATGGTGTTGCTGGACACGCGGGCCGCCTTGGCGACATCTTCGCGCGTATTCCAGGGCGGGGACTCGGGC
>DASWMN010000094.1:0-18115 GCA_036399735.1 Telluria sp.
CACGGCGGCGGTAACGGGGCGGCGGTGCGCGCGCAGCGCGTCCATCAGCAGAAACAGGCGGTTGGTACGGCTCATGTCCTTCTCCCCAATGAAAAAATGCCGGGTAGCGCAAGCTACCACGGCATTTTTGTTCCGATGCGCCGGCTTAAACGACGGCGCCGTCGGTCTCGTCTTTTTCCTTGACCGGCTTGATCAGGTCTTCCCGCTTGACGCCCAGCCACATGGCGATGGCGGCCGCCACGAACACCGAGGAGTAAATGCCGAAGCAGATACCGATGGTCAGCGCGATGGCGAAGTAGTGCAGGGTCGAGCCGCCGAAGAACAGCATCGACAGCACCATCATCTGGGTACAGCCGTGGGTGATGATGGTACGCGAGATGGTGCTGGTGATCGCGTTGTCGATCACTTCATGCACGCTGGCCTTGCGCTGCTTGCGGAAGTTTTCGCGGATCCGGTCGAAAATCACGACCGATTCGTTGACCGAGTAGCCGAGCACCGCCAGTACACCGGCCAGCACCGCCAGCGAGAACTCCCACTGGAAGAAGGCGAAGAAGCCGAGGATGATCACCACGTCGTGCAGGTTGGCGATGATGGCCGAGACGGCGTATTTCCATTCGAAGCGGATGGCCAGGTAGATCATCACGAACACGACCACCATGATCAGCGCCATCAGACCATTGTGCGCCAGCTCGTCGCCCACCTGCGGACCGACAAAGTCGACCTTGCGCTGGCTTAGCACTTCGGCGTTGGCCGCGTTGAAGCAGCTGTTGGTCGACACCTTGGTGCCCTTGTCGTCGACCTGTACCAACTGCTTCGGCAAGCCGCCTTCGGCGCGGCACAGCGCGTCGAACACCAGCTTGGAGCCTTCAGCGCCCTTGACCGACTTGACCACCGGCAGGCGCAGCAGCACATCCTGCGCGGTGCCGAAACTGGTCACTTCCGGCTGCTCGTAGCCCAGCTTGATCAGTTCGCCACGAATCTTTTCCTGATTCGCCGCGTTCGGGTACTTGAGCTCCATCGAGGTGCCGCCCGTGAACTCGACCGACAGGTGCAGCGGTCGGGTCACCAGGAAGAACACGGCAGCGACGAAGGTCAGCGCCGAAATGACGTTGAAAATCAACGCATGGCGCATGAAGGGAATATCTTTCTTGATGCGGAAAAATTCCATCTTGAATCCTAGTAGTAAATTCCGATTATTTCAGGCTAGAAACGCCAGGAGACCAGACGGTACCGATCGAGACACCAGTCAGTTTTTTCTTGCGGCCGTACCACAGGTTGACCACACCGCGCGAGACGAACACGGCGGAGAACATCGAGGTCAGAATCCCCAGGCAGTGCACCACGGCGAAGCCGCGAACCGGGCCGGAACCGAACATCCACAGGGCGATACCGACGATCAGGGTGGTCACGTTCGAGTCAAGAATGGTGGCCCAGGCGCGGTCGAAACCGGCGGCAATGGCGGCCTGCGGCGTGTTGCCGGCGCGTAGTTCCTCTCGAATCCTTTCGTTGATCAGCACGTTGGCGTCAATTGCCATACCGAGCGCGAGCGCAATAGCGGCGATCCCCGGCAGCGTCAGCGTGACCTGGAAGAAGGACAGTGCAGCGAGCAGGAACAACAGGTTCGAGCCCAGCGCCGCGACGCTGAAGAAACCGAACAGGTGGTAGTAGATGATCATGAAGATGGCGATCGCCGCGAAACCGTACACGGTCGAGTACAGGCCCTTGGCGATGTTCTCGGCACCGAGCTGCGGACCAATCACGCGTTCTTCGATGAATTCCATCGGCGCCGACAGGGCGCCCGAGCGCAGCAGCAGGGCCAGTTCGGTGGATTTGTCGACCGAACCCATGCCGGTGATCTGGAAGTTTCTACCCAGTTCACTCTGGATGGTCGGTGCCGACAGGATGGTGTACTTGCCTTTTTCCTTGAGCAGGATGGCCATGCGTTTGCCGATGTTGTCACGGGTCGCATTGCGCATCTTGCTGCCGCCGTCACCGTTCAGGTCCAGGCTCACGGCCGGGGCCTGATGCTGGTCGAAGGTGGCGTCGGCGCTGGAAATGTATTCGCCCGACAGGATCACGTCTTTCGACAGGACCAGTGGTCCGCCCTGTTCAGCCGTGAACAGTTCCGACGTGAACGGGATGGTGGCAGTTTCTTCCGTGCCTGGCAGGATGGTCGAATCGACCATGCGCAGTTCCAGGGTCGCGGTGCGGCCGATGATGTCTTTTGCGTGCGCGACGTCCTGCACGCCTGGCAGCTGGACCACGATGCGGTCGGCGCCCTGCTGCTGGATGATCGGCTCGGACACGCCCAGTTCATTGATCCGCTTGGACAGCGTCGAAATGTTCTGCTTGACGCCTTCGTCCACGATCCGCTGCAGCGCTTCCGGCTTGAGGGTGGCGATCAGCTTGAGGTCGCTGCCATCAGCCGCTTCGGCGAAGGCCAGCTCGGAGAACTGGTTCGCCAGCACGGAGCGCGCCTGCGCCATCGTGGCGGCATCCTGGAATTTGACTTCCACCGCACGGCCAACGCGGTCGATCCCGGCATGGCGCACCTGCTTTTCACGCAGCTGGGCACGAACGCCGGACATCACGCCTTTCAGCTTGGTTTCCGCCGTTGCCGCTGCATCAACCTGGAGCAGGAAGTGCACGCCGCCACGCAGGTCAAGGCCGAGGTTGAGCGGCAGCGCGCGCACGGCCTGCATCCACTTCGGCACGTTCTTGACCAGGTTGACGGTCACGACATAGTCGGCATCCGCAGACGCACGACCATTGTTCAGTGCCTGTTCCAGCGCCAGCTTGGCCTTGAACTGTGCGTCAGGTGTGGCGAAACGGGCAAGCACGGCAACGTTGCTGCCCTGGCCTTGCAGTTCAACACCCTGTTCGGCAATGCCCGCAGTCTTGAGCACCGATTGCACGCGCGCGGCAGTGTCGTTGGTGATCTTGAGCGTGGCATTGGGGGTCGTCACCTGCAAGGCAGGTGTGTCGCCGAAGTAGTTGGGCGCCGTGTACAAGGCGCCCATCAACAGCGCGATGACGATCAGAATATATTTCCAGAGCGGATAGCGGTTCATAGTGTTCCAGCGTTCAGATTGAACAGTCGGGCGGCGCTGCCGCCCGTCAGGCTTACAGGGACTTGATGGTGCCCTTCGGCAGCAAGGTGGTGATCGCGTGCTTCTGCACCACGATTTCCGTGTTGGTGGCGATCTCGATGGTCACGTAGGTATCGTTGACCTTGCTGACCTTGCCCAGGATGCCGCCGGCGGTCACGACTTCGTCGCCCTTGCCCAGCGCATCCATCATCGCGCGTTGCTCTTTGGCCTTCTTTTGCTGGGGACGAATCATGAGGAAATACATGACCGCGAACATCAGCGCGAAGATAGGAATTGGGCCGCCCAGCAGCGAGCCCATGTCGCCGGTTTTGACTGGCGCGGTCGCTTGCGCGAATGCAGTGGAAATAAGCACGAGAACTCCGATATCAGGATATTAGTTAAAAAAAGCAGCGCTGTATTCTAGCATCGCCGGATAGGGGCAAACCAATTGCTGCTATCTGGCTGCTGTAAAACTTTTTGCAAGTGTTGATCACGCAATAATAAGTTGCCTGTAGGCACCACCGCACGCGGGTCAGACGCCGCGCGCCCGCGCCGCGTTGAACTCGAGCCGGAACGCATGGAAGCGGTCCGCATCGATCGCCTCGCGCACTTCACTCATCAGCTTCAGGTAATAGTGCAGATTGTGAATCGTGTTCAGGCGCGCGCCCAGAATCTCCTTGGAGCGGTGCAGATGATGTAAATACGCGCGCGAGAAGTTCTTGCAGCAATAGCAGTCGCAGCTCTCGTCGAGCGGCCCCTGGTCGTCCTTGTAGCGGGCGTTCTTGATCTTGACGTCGCCAAAGCGGGTAAATAGCCAGCCATTGCGGGCATTTCGGGTCGGCATCACGCAGTCGAACATGTCGATGCCATTGGCCACACCGGCCACCAGATCTTCGGGCGTGCCCACGCCCATCAGGTAGTGCGGCTTGTGCGCCGGCAGACGCGGGCCCACGTGCTCGAGCATGCGCATCATGTCTTCTTTCGGTTCGCCCACCGACAGGCCGCCAATGGCGATGCCCGGGAAGTTGATCTCTTCCAGACCGGCCAGCGACTCGTCGCGCAGGTGCTCGAACATGCCGCCCTGGACGATGCCGAACAGCGCGTTCGGGTTTTCACCCTGGGTAAATTCGTTCATCGAACGCTGGGCCCAGCGCAGCGACATGCGCATCGACTTGGCCGCTTCCTCGGTGGTGGCCGGGCGGCCATCGATTTCGTAGGGTGTGCATTCGTCGAACTGCATCACGATGTCGGAATTGAGCGCGCGCTGGATCTGCATCGAGATTTCCGGCGACAGGAACAGTTTGCTGCCATCGATGGGCGAGGAGAACTTCACGCCTTCCTCGGTGATCTTGCGCATCGCGCCCAGGGAAAATACCTGGAAGCCGCCCGAGTCGGTCAGGATCGGCTGGTCCCAGCCCATGAAGCCGTGCAGGCCGCCAAACTTGTTGAGCACGTCGGTGCCCGGGCGCAGCCACAGGTGGAAGGTATTGCCCAGGATGATCTGCGAGCCGACTTCTTTCAGTTCGACCGGCGACATCGCCTTGACCGAGCCGTAGGTCCCGACCGGCATGAAGATCGGGGTCTCGATGACGCCGTGATTGAGCGTCAGGCGTCCGCGCCGCGCATGCGACAGGCCGCTGGTGTCGGTCTTGAGGAGTTTAAAGTCGAGCATGATTACTTGTTTTCTGTAGTGAGCAGCATGGCATCGCCATAGCTGAAAAAGCGATATTCACTGGCGATCGCGTGCGCATAGGCGCGCTTGATTTCCTCAAAGCCGGCAAAGGCCGACACCAGCATCAGCAAGGTCGATTTGGGCAGGTGGAAGTTGGTGATCAGGCGCGTGACCGTTTTGAAGGTGTAGCCGGGCGTGATGAACAGGGCGGTGTCGGCGCTGCCTGCTTCCAGCTGGCCCGATTGCGAAGCCGATTCGAGCGCACGCAAACTGGTGGTGCCGACCGCCACCACCGCGTGGCCGCCCGCTTTGGCGGCGCGTACGGCGTCCACGGTCGCTTGCGGCACGGTGTACCATTCGGTGTGCATCTTGTGCTCGGCCAGCACTTCCACCCGCACCGGCTGGAAGGTGCCGGCGCCCACGTGCAGGGTGACGTAGGCGAAGTGCACGCCCTTGGCTTTGAGCTTGTCGAGCAGGGCTTCGTCGAAGTGCAGGCCGGCGGTGGGGGCGGCGACCGCGCCCGGTTCGCGCGAATAGACGGTCTGGTAACGGGTTTCGTCGAATTCGTCGGCGTCATGTTCGATGTAGGGCGGCAGCGGCAGGCGGCCATGCTGCTCGATCAGCTCGAACACATCGCCGTCAAAAGTCAGCGTGAAAAATTCACCGGCCCGCTCGCCGGTGGTCACGCTGAAGGCATCGGCCAGGCGGATCTTGTTGCCCGGTTTGGGCGACTTGGACGCGCGCACCTGGGCCAGCACGGTGCGGCTGTCGAGCACGCGCTCGACCAGTACTTCGACGTTGCCGCCGGTTTCCTTGACGCCGAAAAAGCGTGCCTTGAGCACGCGCGTGTCGTTCATGACCAGCAGATCGCCGGGCGCAAGCAGATCGACAAGGTCAGCGAACTGGCGGTCAAACAGCTGCGCGCCGTCCACGTGCAACAGGCGCGAGGCGCTGCGGTTCGGCAGCGGCAGCTGGGCAATACGCTCCGGCGGGAGCGCGAAATCGAAATCGGAAAGCGAGTACATAGGCAAACTTTTGAAAAAATGTTACATCGCCTTCGCGAAGGCGGGGGCCCATGGCATGTCACCGAATGCGGCAGCGTGGTATGGGTCCCCGCCTGCGCGAGGACGATGGTTTTAAAGCCAACTTGGCTTCTGGGCCTTACAATAGCGCTCACGCGCAAGGCAACCCTCTATTTTATCCTAGCGCCGCCAATTCGCAGCAATATGCCTCCTTCGAAACCTACAGCAGCGCCAAAAACCAACGAAAGCAAGCTCGCCAAGCTGGGCCTGCGCACCGATATGGACCTGGTGCTGCACCTGCCGATGCGCTATGAGGACGAGACCTCGGTGGTCGCGATCCGCGAAGCCTGCCTGCGCGGCGGCCATGTGTCCCAGGTCGAAGGGGTGGTCACCAAGAACGAAATCAGCTACCGCCCGCGCCGCCAGCTGCTGGTGACCATCGCGGACGAGACGGGCGACCTGCTGCTGCGCTTCATGAATTTTTACGGCAGCCAGGTCAAGCAGCTGGCCGAGGGCACGCGCGTGCGCGCCCGCGCCGAACTGAAACATGGCTTCTTTGGCGCCGAAATGGTCCATCCCGGCTACAAGGTCATCAACGAAGGCGCGCCGCTGCCCAAGGAACTGACGCCCGTGTATCCCTCGGGCGACGGGCTGTCGCAGGCGATTTTGCGGCGCGCCATTGCAGATGCGATGAAACGGATCGACTGGCAGGATACCCTGCCACCAGCCTTGCTGAGGTCCATGAACCTGTCGAACTTCGAGCCGGCGGTACGGCTGCTGCACTACCCGCCGCAGGAAATCGACGCCAATGCGCTGGTCGAGCGCTCGCACCCGGCCTGGGTGCGCATGAAGTTCGACGAACTGCTGGCGCAGCAGCTGTCGCTCAAACGCGCGCAGCGGGCGCGCCGCACCAAGGGTGCGCCGGTGCTCAAGGCGATCGGCGCCCTGTCGGAGGCATTTCTGGGCCAGCTGCCGTTCAAGCTGACCGGCGCCCAACAGCGCGTGCTCAAGGAAATCCGCGCCGACTTGAAAAACCCGTATCCGATGCAGCGCCTGCTGCAAGGTGACGTCGGCAGCGGCAAGACGGTGGTGGCGGCGCTGGCCGCCGCCCAGGCCCTCGACAGCGGCTACCAGGCCGCATTGATGGCGCCCACCGAAATTCTGGCCGACCAGCATTTCCGCAAGATCGCCGCGTGGATGGAACCGCTCGGTGTGAAGGTCGCGTGGCTGACCGGCAGCCTGAAGAAAAAGGACAAGCTGGCCGCCACCGCGCTGGTGGAATCGGGCGCGGCGCAGCTGGTGATCGGCACCCATGCGCTGATTCAGGATACGGTCAGTTTTGCCAAACTGGGATTGGTGATCGTCGACGAGCAGCACCGCTTCGGCGTCGGCCAGCGCCTCACGCTGCGCAACAAGGGCAGCAACGGCAAGACGCCGCACCAGCTGATGATGTCAGCCACGCCGATCCCGCGCACGCTGGCCATGACCTACTACGCCGACCTGGAAGTGTCGGTCATCGACGAGCTGCCGCCCGGGCGCAGCCCGATCGTCACGCGCGCGATTGACCAGAACCGGCGCGACGAAGTGATCGAGCGCGTTCACGCGGCCGCGCTGGAGGGGCGCCAGGTGTACTGGGTCTGCCCGCTGATCGAGGAATCGGAAGCGCTGCAGCTGCAAACGGCCACCGATACGCATGCCATGCTGGCCGAAGCCCTGCCCGATCTGCAGGTCGGTCTGGTGCACGGGCGCATGAAGCCGCTGGAAAAGCAGGAAGTGATGGACGCCTTCACCGCCAACGAAGTGCAGGTGCTGGTGGCCACCACCGTGATCGAGGTGGGCGTCGATGTGCCGAACGCCTCGCTGATGGTGATCGAACATGCCGAGCGTTTCGGCCTGTCGCAGCTGCACCAGCTGCGCGGCCGCGTGGGCCGCGGTTCGGCGGCCAGCGTCTGTCTGCTGCTGTATCAGAGCCCGCTGGGCCAGATCGCCAAACAGCGCCTGATGACCATGCGCGAAACGACGGACGGGTTCGAGATCGCGCGGCGCGACCTGGAGATACGGGGCCCCGGCGAATTTTTGGGCGCTCGCCAGTCAGGCCAGGCGATGCTGCGTTTCGCCGATCTGGAAACCGACCAGTGGCTGGTGGAACAGGCGCGCGACGTGGCGCACAGCCTGATTCAGGACGCCGCGGACGAGGTGGTGGAAGCCCACCTGGCGCGCTGGCTGGGCGGCAAAGAAGAATTCCTGAAGGTGTGAGCGCTTAGTGCAGAACGCCGCGCGCGAGCGCGCGTTCGAGTTCCAGCAGATCGACCGGTTTGACGAAGTGATGATCGAAGCCGGCCGCCTTGGCCAGCACCTTGTCATGCGCCTGCCCGTAGCCGGTCAGCGCAATGAACAAGGTATCGCCGTTGCCCGGCAGCGCGCGCAGGCGCCGCGCCAGCTCATAGCCATCCATGTCCGGCAAACCGATGTCGAGGATGAAGGCCTGCGCCGCGCCTGCATGCTCGGTGGCGTGCAGCAGCGCGCTCTCGGCATCTTCCATGACCTTGACCTCGTGCCCGTCGCTGGCCAGCAGCGCGGCGAGCGACTCCGCCGCGTCGGCGTTGTCGTCGACGATCATCAGCCGCATTGGTGTGCTGGCCGGCATCAAGGCAATCGCGCTCTCGGGTTCCGCATCGGCGGGAACTGCGCCCAGCAGCGGCAGGAAAATGCTGAAGGCGCTGCCGGTACCCGGGCCCTTGCTATGCGCTTCGACCCGGCCGCCATGCAGCGCCACCATGCTCTTGACCAGCGCCAGCCCGAGTCCCAGCCCACCCTGGGCGCGATCCGGGGTGCGCTCACCCTGGGTGAACAGATCGAAGATGTGCGGCAGCAGCGCCGGTTCGATGCCACTGCCGTTGTCGCTCACGCACAGGCGGACCTCGGCGCCGGCCGCTTCGAGCACCAGCACGATTTCGCCGCCCTGCGGCGTGTACTTGGCGGCATTCGTCAGCAGGTTGACGATCACCTGGATCAGGCGCGTCTGGTCGCCTTCGACAAACGCCGCATCGCCGCCCAGGCGCAGAATCAGCGAATGGCGGCGCGCTTCAATGCTGGGCCGCGCCTGTTCCACGGCGCTGGCCACCACGCGTTTCAGATCGACGTTTTTGCGCGTGAGCGTGACCAGGCCGCGCGTGACGCGCGAGACGTCAAGCAGGTCGTCCACCAGTTCGGTCATGTGCTTGACCTGGCGCGCAATCACCTCGCTCGACTTTTGCACACGCTGCTCGTCCAGGCCAGGCAATTTGAGCAGCTGCGCGGCCGCGCTGATTGGCGCCAGCGGATTGCGCAACTCGTGCGCCAGCATGGCCAGAAATTCGTTCTGCTGGCGGTTGCGCGCTTCCGCCGCCTCTTGCGAGACCTGGGAGCGCACCGCCGCCAGTACCAGGTGCTGGTTGGCGGCGCGCAGCTGCGCGACCAGACCGGTCAGGGCAGCGACTTCGCCATCACCGCTGCGGTCGGCACGGACCGCATCGACCAGTCGACCAATGGCATCCTTTAATCGCTGATCATCGTGTGCGCCATGGTCCAATTTTCTGTCCAGTTCTGTGGTGGTGCGCTACTGCGCGGGGACGGCGATCTGAATGTGGTCGTCGTGGGTGATGAATTCCCGTATCTCGTTGCTGTGATCGCTGCCGCGCAGTTTGGGCACTGCGATCATCTTGATCATTTTATTGTCGCGCTCAACATAGCGCATCGAGATAATGCCGTCGACAATGAAGGAGCTGGAGCTGAAGATATGCTCGCCCGTCTCCGACAGGTTACGTACCATCACGACCGTCACGCCGCGCGCGTGCAGATTCGACAGCATGCGGAACAGCGACTCCTGGAAGTTTTCGCGGAACTGCGGCGCCAGTATCAGTTCAAGCGCGGTCAGCGAATCGATCACCAGGCGGCGCGCGCCGGTGCGGATGGTCGCTTCTGCCAGCTCGGTGACGATTTCCTCGATCGACATGTCGAAGGAACGCGGCCGGACATCGGTCACATGGCCGCCCTCGATCAGCTTTTGCAAGGGCGCATTCGACGCGAAGAAAAAGCCATTCTCGAACGAGGCCACGACGCCGTGCTCGCCGACGGCCGCCCCGGCTTTCAGAAAGGAAGTCGCCAGTACCGTCTTGCCGCAGCCGGAAGGGCCGGCAATCACCACCGAATAGCCGACCGGGATACCGCCACCGAGCATGCCGTCCAGTTCCGGACTGCCGGTCGAGATGCGCGCGGCGCCGGTGCGGAAGGTCGGATCCTCCGGGGCATTGACAATGCCGCCGGAGAGCAGGCGCGGATACACCTGCAGTCCGTGGCCGGTGATGCGGAAGGTGTGCAAACCGTTCATGTGCTGCGAGCCGCGCATTTTGACCACGCGTACCTTGCGCACCATGGCGTTTTCGTCCATGTCCTGGCACAGGTGAATCACGCCGTCGGCCACGGTGAAGATCGGGTTTTCTTCTTGCGTGCTGTCGGCGTATTCGCCGATCAGGAAGGTGGTGGCCTGCCAGGTCGAGAGCTGCACACCGAGCTGCTGCACGAAGTACTGGAGACTTGCCATGCTCTGGTCCGCGTCGCGCGTGGCCTGCACCACCGACTTGAACGAGTCGACGAAGATCAGCTCGGGCTGGAAGCTCTGCACCTCCAGCAGAATACGGTCGAGTACACCGGCGAAGCCACCTTTTTGCAGGTCATCGGCCAGGTTCACATACTTGATGGCCGAGCCGACCTTGGTGGCGTCGAAAAAGCTGTACTGCTGTTGAAAGCGCAGCATTTTCAGTGGCGGCTCGCCCAGGATCGTGAAGAACAGCGCCTTGCGCTGCTCGTTGGCCAGGGCGAACATGATCTGGTGTGCCAGCGTGGTCTTGCCGCTGCCGGGAGCGCCTGTCAATACAATGAACGAATACTTGGAAATACCGCCTTCGAGCAATGTATCCAGCCCGGGTACACCGGTCTGCAATTTGTGAAGATTTACCTTGTTCGACATCTTGAATTTCCTAGCTGTTTCCGTGAAGTTGTCCAACCCAGGCCGAGCGCAGAATCTGCGCCATCAGCGCCACGCCGATCATCGATTCGACCAGATCGGTAAAGGTATTGAGCAAGGCGTTCCCGCACGATTCGGCCATGTCGGGCGAAAGCGCGCGCAGGTCTTCCTTGAGGGTTTGGAACAGGAGATCGATTGGTTTTCCGGGCTGCAGCACCGAGAAGCCCGGACACTCGGGCGCGGCGAGATGCAGCGCGCGCGCATAAAGCGTCTGGAAGCCGGAGACGCCGATCAGCGGCGTCAAATGAAACGCGACCTGCTCCCACAGCCACAGCACCTGGTCCGCCAATGCGTCGGGGTCGGCAGCACAGCCCGCCTTCTGCGTGAGGAGGCGGGAAATCATCTGCTTTCTATCTTCGGTAGTCACTGTCATCGGCACGTACATATGGGGCGCTGGTCATCGGCACATTTGTGAGCTTGGCCGAGGGCGAGTGTAGCATCAAGAAGGCTGAAACACTGCACGTTAGGCAACAAGGCGCACCATCATAACCAACTCTTACTCGTCCACGCGGTACCGTACGCCGACCTGGCGCCGGATACTGTCGAGCACACCCATCAGATGCAGGGTTTCGTCCTGGGGCATGATGGGGCTTTCAAGCAATCCCTCGCGCAGACAGCGACCGGCTTCCATGGCTTCGTGCACGTAGCCATTGCCCAGATAGGGGGTGGGAACGGTGCGCGTGTGACCGTCCGCCAGCGATACGGTGACGCTGGTGCTGCGGTGGAACTGTGTGTTCATGCGCACGAATCCAAGCTCGCCGCAGACGGGCAGCTCGCATGGCGTACGCGCTTTGAACGAGCAGCTGCACACTGCCATTGCACCGCCCTGGTGCTGCAACGTGAAACTGGTTTGCAGGTCGACCCCGGTGGCGCCGATGTCAGCCTTGGCGTGCACCGACGCGACTGGCCCCAGCAGCGCGGCGGCAATCGACAGCGGATAGATCCCCAGGTCGAGCAGCGCGCCGCCGCCCAGCGCCGGATTGTTGACGCGGTGGGCGGGGTCTTTGGTGGCGCTGAAACCGAAATCGGCATGCACCAGGTGGACCGGGCCGATTTCGCCCGAGCCGATGATACGTTTTACTTCCGCCAGCGCCGGCATGAAGCGGGTCCACATGGCTTCCATCACGAACAGCTGCTTTTCGCGTGCGAGGGCGATGACCTGCTCGGCTTCGCGACAGTTCATGGTGAAGGCTTTTTCGCACAGCACCGCCTTGCCGCCGCCCAGCAGCAGGAGCGCGTTCTGCGCATGCATCGGGTGCGGGGTGGCGATGTAGACGATGTCGATCCCGGGTGCGCTGGCCAGGGCTTCATAGGAGGCAAAGGCCTGGGCGGCGCCAAATTCGGCGGCGAAGGCGGTGGCGCTGTCACTGCTGCGCGAGGCGACCGCGGCCAGGACGGCGCCGGGGGTGTCTTTTAATGCGGTTGCGAAAGCGCGGGCGATTTTGCCCGTGCCGAGTATGCCCCAGCGTATCATTTTTTTCTCCAGTGTCGATGACATCAGGCCCGCGGCCGATACAGGGGTTTGGCGCGAAATACCGTGCTGTCGGCGTAGAACGCTGCGTCCTGCCCGGGCCACCAGCCGGGAATGCCGAGCACTGGCAGCGGCGTAAAACTGGCCGTGTTCAAGGCTTCGTTTGCCAGCGACGCCGCCACGTGGGCATCGATCCAAGCGCGCTGTTCATCATGCGCCAGCGCGAAGTAGGCGTCATCGGCGTCGATCACGCGCGTGTGCGCCGTGATCGCTTTGCGCGGTGCCACCAGCTTTTCCATCAGCGCGTGCCCGAACAGCCAGATCTGCGCCTCGCTGCCGAACATCGCCCGCCGCGCGCACAGCGCCTCGGTCCAGGCATGCGCACGCAGGGCCGCTTCCAGCGCTCGCCCTTGCTCGCCACGGCGCACCACCAGCAGCGCACAGTTTTCGTCAAAGATGGTGGCGGCGTCGCGCGCGGCCCCGCGTGACTTGCCCACGCCTGCCAGCGCAATCTGCGCCGCCTGCAGGGCATTGAGCTGCTGCTTGATGCGCGGGAAGGTGAGCCAAACCAGCCCGTTGAAAAAATCGTGCAGGTTCTCGCGCGTCGGCACGCAGCCGGTGGCGCCGATGAACTCTTCGTAGGCGCGCCCTTCCGGCAGCTGCGCCTGCGGCACGAAGCGAATCGGCTGGCCGCGCTGGTTGACCAGCGCCAGCGACGCGGCGCCCGCGTTGAGCGCGCCGGTGATGCCAAGACGGGCGAAGTCCAGTTGTGCAAACGCCGGACGGACCGTGTCGTACCACGGCCGCGACCAGTCAATCTCGTCGAACATCAGACTACAGCAGCTTCCAGTTGATCTGCTCGCCGCCATTCAGCGGCACCAGCGCCGAATCGGCCATCGGCACGGTTTGCGGCAAGGTCCATGGCTCGCGCGCCAGCGTGACCGTTGCCGTGTTGCGCGGGAGCTCATAGAAATCGGGGCCGAAGTGGCTGGCGAAACCTTCCAGCTTGTCGAGTGCGCCCGCACGTTCGAAGGCTTCGGTGTACATCTCCATCGCGTGCAGGGCGGTATAGCAGCCGGCGCAACCGCAAGAGCTCTCTTTCGCGCCGATGGCGTGGGGCGCCGAGTCGGTGCCAAGGAAGAAGCGTTCGTCGCCGCTGGTGGCGGCCGTCATCAGCGCCAGGCGGTGTTCTTCACGCTTGAGCACCGGCAGGCAGTAGTAATGCGGACGAATGCCGCCCTTGAAGATCTCGTTGCGGTTGTACAGCAGATGGTGGGCGGTGATGGTGGCCGCGATCGGGCCCTCCGCCTCGGCCACGTATTGCGCCGCGTCCTTGGTGGTGATGTGTTCAAAGACGATTTTCAGCGCCGGCATGTCGCGCCGCAGCGGCCGCATCACGCGTTCAATGAAAACGGCTTCGCGGTCGAACAGGTCGATGTCCTGATCGGTCACTTCGCCGTGCACCAGGAAGGGCATGCCCACTTCCTGCATCGCTTCGAGCGTCTTGTAGCACTTGGCCAGATCGGTCACGCCGGCGTCGGAATTGGTGGTGGCGCCGGCCGGGTACAGCTTGACCGCATGCACGAAGCCGCTGTCGGCCGCGCGCAGAATTTCATCGGGGTCGGTGTTGTCGGTCAGGTACAGCGTCATCAGCGGCTCGAACTGCATCCCGGCTGGCAGCGCGGCCAGAATCCGGTCGCGGTAGGCCGCCGCCATCGCCGTGGTGGTGACAGGTGGCTTCAGGTTCGGCATCACGATGGCGCGCGCGAACTGGCGCGCGCTGTGCGGCAGCACGCTGGCCAGTGCGGCGCCGTCGCGCAGGTGCAAATGCCAGTCGTCTGGACGGGCGATCGTGATGCTTTTCGGGGAGTCGAGTTCGGGCGTGGACATGGCGGCTTTCAAAAAACGGATGGCGTCATTTTACCCGCTGCGCGCCACCCGCAGCCGCCGTTTCTATCCCCTGTATTACGATCTTTATTTAAAGAAAACTGTATGTTTTTAACATCAACAATTGTCACGATTTTGAAACATATGTTCGCCATACTGCGATTTCGCACTAGACTCGGCAATAGATTCTGAGCAAAGCAGACCCTGTGTTTCAGTGTCGCGTGCAGGGGCATCGGAGTCATCCGGGCTGTTCTTACCACACGAAATTGGAGATCTAAATTGAAAAAATCAACGATTGCTCTGTTTTTGCTGTCCCAAACGCTGCTTGCTTCCGCTTCTGAATTGTCCACCTGCACCGCCAACAAGGGCGCCTACATCACCGGCACCGTGACCAGCGCACCGCGCTTTGCCAGCGGCTCAACCGTGATCGACGGTGTACGCCTGACCCACACCCGTCTGAACCTGCGCTCTGACCAGGACGGCAAAACCTACGATGTGGCGATGGATAATGTGTACGCGGTCGACTATGTGCGCAACGCCACCACCATGCCCAAGTCGCTGGCCGCCATCAAGGTCAATCAGCGCCTCGGCCTGTGCGGCCTCAAATACACGAGCGGCACCGGCATCCACTGGGTGCACAGCAATTGCGGCGTGACGCCGACCGCCACCAAGCCAAACGGCTGGGTCAAGGTGATTGCTTCCAGCGGTTCGGTTGGCGCCAATCTGGAGCGCAGCCAGAACTACTGCTCGCTGTTTAATTAAACTGAAGGCGGTCCGCGGCGTCTGCGTACGCCGCGGCTTCCACTTTTCGGCACACTGCATGCTTATCAATCTGCGCGATGGCGCCCTGCTCGTCCTTGCCATTGCCGGCTTTACCGTTGCGGCCTGGTTTGCGCTGCCCGCCCAAGAGACCGCGCCGCCTGCGGTCGCCGCGCCCGCGCCGGCCAGACGCGTGGATCAGATGGGATGGCTCGCCTCCCTGCCACAGCCCGCGCCTGGCAAAGACGTCTTCCCTGTTGTGGCGGACCGCCGCGCCAGCGTCAACGGACGCAATGGCCGCGCGGTCGACCTGGGTGGAAAAACAGTCGCGGCCTACATCGCCGAACGCATCGGCAAAGCGCGCAGCGGCGACGCGGCTGCGGCCTATGCCGTGTACCAGGCCGAATCGATCTGCGCCGCCAATCAGGACCCGGTGGCGCAATACCAGGATCCGGCGGAACACGAGGCATTTTTGCGCGAGCGCGAAAAGCTGGTGGCATTGTGCGCAGGCGTGTCGCCCGCGCAGGTGCAGGAACGTCTCGGCTTTCTGGACGCCGCCGCCCGCGCCGGCAATATCAAGGCGCAGCTGGACTTCTATACCGAGGGGCCGTACGGGCGCGAGTTCAACATGGCCGACAACGCGACCGACCCCACCGTGGGCAAGTGGAAGGAAGACGCGCTGGCGTACCTCAAACAGGCAGGGAACAAATGCGACCACTTTGCCCTGGCCACCCTGTCGAACGTGTACGACGCCGGCGCCCTGACGGCACGCGACATGCGCACTGCCATGGCGTACGCGATTGCCGCCGCGGTGCCGCGCAAGATGGTGCTGACCGAAGAGCAGTTGCGCAGCCGCTTTGGCGAGGATCTCAGTGCGGCCGATTTTGAAGGCGCGCGCCAGCTGGGCGCCACGCTGGCGAGCCAGGCCTGTCCGGGACCGAACTGACTGCCACACGCAATCTAGTGAATGATCTTGGCCAGGAACTCGCGCGCGCGGTCGGACTTTGGCGCGCTGAAGAAGGACTGGGTCGGCGTGTCTTCCACGATGCGGCCATGGTCCATGAAGACGATCCGGTCGGCCACCTTGCGCGCAAACCCCATTTCGTGGGTGACTACCATCATGGTCATGCCTTCCTGCGCCAGGCCGACCATCACATCGAGCACTTCGGTGATCATTTCCGGGTCGAGCGCGGAAGTGGGCTCGTCGAACAGCATCGCGATCGGGTCCATTGCCAGCGCGCGCGCAATCGCCACCCGCTGCTGCTGGCCGCCCGACAGCTGGCTGGGGAATTTGTCCTGCTGCGCCAGCAGGCCGACCCGGTCCAGGTATTGCAGACCCTTGGCGGTGGCTTCCTCCATGCTGCGCCCCAGCACCTTGGTCTGGCCCAGCGTGAGATTGTCGCGTACTGACAGGTGCGGGAACAGCTCGAAATTCTGGAACACCATGCCGATGCGGGCGCGCAGCCGCGACAGGTCGGTTTTGGGGTCGCCGACGGACACGCCATCGACCCGTACCTCGCCTGCCTGGAACGGTTCGAGGCCGTTGACGGTCTTGATCAGGGTCGACTTGCCCGAGCCGGAAGGGCCGCAAATGACCACCACATCGCCCTTGTCCACCCTGGTGCTGCAGTCGCTGAGCACCTGGAAAGCGCCGTAGGATTTGCTGACGTTCTTTAGTTCGATCATGTTGTTTTTTTTTCGGTTTTAATGGCGCCGTGGCGCGCTTGACAGTACCAGCAGCGCCTAGGATACTGCGGAACTTGCCAGAAGTTTCATCACTCAGACGGCCAGGCTGCTCACAAAATACACCTATTTTGCCCGAGAACGCACGGATCGACCCAATTACAGGATGCAGCACATGAATAAACGCAACCGCCTGACCATCTACATCATCGCGGGCCTGGTACTGGGCATCGTCGCTGGCTATGTCGCCAACATCACGCTGGCCGATCCCAAGTCCTTCGCCGAGTACATGGGCCTGATCACCACGCTGTTCCTGCGCCTGATCAAGATGATCATCGCACCGCTGGTGTTCTCAACCCTGGTGGTGGGCATTGCCAAAATGGGCGACGCGAAGGAAGTGGGCCGGGTCGGCATCAAGGCGCTTGGCTGGTTCGTGATCGCCTCCTTCATTTCGCTGTCAATGGGTCTGATCCTGGTGAACCTGTTCAAGCCGGGCCTCGGCATGGAGAAGTTCCTTGACCCGAACGCGGTCAACGACCTGGCCAAATCGAGCCTGTCGCTCAAGGACTTCGTCACCCACCTGGTGCCGTCGTCGATCGTCGATGGCATGGCCAAGAACGAGATTTTGCAGATCGTCGTGTTCTCGATCTTCTTCGGCACGGCGGCAGCGGCCGTCGGCGAGCGCGCCAATCCGATGATCGAAGCGATTGACGGCGTGGCCCACGTGATGCTCAAGGTGACCGGCTATGTGATGAATTTCGCGCCCGTGGCCGTGTTCGCCGCGGTGACCGCCATCATCGCCAAGAGCGGCATGCAGGTGCTGTCCACCTACGGTATTTTCATGGGCGAGTTCTATCTTGCGATCGTGCTGCTGTGGATCGTGCTGACGATTGCCGGCTTCATTTTCCTGGGGCCGCGCGTATTCGCCCTGTTGCGCATTCTGCGCGAACCGACCATCCTGGCGTTTTCGACTGCCTCGTCGGAAGCGGCGTTCCCGAAAACGCTGGAAGGCCTGGAGCGCTTCGGCGTGAAGAACCGGATCGCCGCCTTCGTGCTGCCGGTCGGCTATTCGTTCAATCTGGACGGCTCGATGATGTACTGCACCTTCGCCACCATCTTCATCGCCCAGGCTTACGGGATTGAAATGTCGCTGGGCACCCAGATGACGATGATGCTGGTACTCATGCTCACCTCCAAGGGCATGGCCGGCGTGCCGCGCGCTTCGCTGGTGGTGATTGCCGCCACGCTGGACCAGTTCGGCATTCCCGCAGCGGGCATGGTCTTGCTGTTGGGTATCGACCATTTCCTGGACATGGCGCGTTCGGCGACCAACGTCATCGGCAACGGCATCGCCACCGCAGTGGTGGCCAAGTGGGAAGGTGAACTGAGCGACCCAAGCAAAGATCCGGCAACCGCGCCACTGACTTGATCAAGGTTCATTCAAAAAAGGCTTTCCATATTTCTGGG
>DASWMN010000095.1:0-6583 GCA_036399735.1 Telluria sp.
CGTTGCGCTTTGTGAACCGTTCAATGCTGCCGTCGCGGGTCGTCAGTCTCCAGTCGTCCAGCGCAGGACTGAGGCTCTCGAGCGTTTCGCGTCGATCATAGATCGACACATAGGTTCCCGAAGCCTGGCGACTAAACTCAACATAGGCACCGTCGCCAAAAGCCCCGGTAATTTTGGAGGGTGGTGCGCCGGGCTTTTCGTTCAAGGCGCGGGTGAAGGCGAGTGGCGGTCGAACGAAAAGGACCAGGTTTGTCCGGCCGATTGGCCAGCGCCGCTTTCTCTCAGGGTTCGGTAGGTTCTGGTGATGCGCAGTGCGCCGTTGGGGAGGCCCGGTAAATCCGTTTCAGATTGCACTTTGGCGCCGCTGGAAACGGCGACCGGATTGGCGCAGGTATAGCCGGGCTGATCGGGCCCACCACCAACGGGCCGTGATGGCTCCGCCCATTTCACGCACACGCCCGGGGCCTTCGGCGTATAACCGATGTCGCACACGAGTTGCGTATGTGTGTAGTCGAACACCCGCCCGCCAATCGGGTTTTTGTAAAAGCACTCGAAAATCGGTTTTGGGAGGTCCGATGGCCGGATGGACAGGAGCGGCGTGCCCCAGTGATTGGCCGCGCTTCGTGCGCACGCTTCTGCCGCGGTGTCGGCATAGCCCGATGTGTTGGGCGCTATGTAATACCACCAGCCTTTGCCCCCCTCGGACGTCGTTTCTTCAGCATGCGCGCCTGCGCACGTTGCGACTGCGACGGCACACAAAAGCAGCAGGTCCGTAAACTTGGAAGCTCTGCCATAGCATAATCTGAACGTGTGCATATTTATCCTGAGGAAACATCGTTAGATCCAGACTAACGACCACAGAAATAGCGATATTGCGCGGCGCCAATGTTGCTCGTGAAAAATGTTCGCGGCAGTTTGAATTTGCTTTCCGCATCTCCTGATGTTCGATTGAAGGTGGCATGGCGCGACTAAACGGTCGCGCTGAAAACACGCTCGGCTGTTGGCTGACAGCGACAGGCGCCAGCTTGACCCGGCCATCCATCACCATCAACATCTTTCCACTCCCATCGTCATCCGTGATTGCCACATGCTCGCTTTCGCCCAGACGGAACTGGCCGGTATGGGCACCCGCGCCCGGCATGGGGGTGGCGCGCGCTGCCATTGTGCCGACGATGCCTGTCGCGATGAAAACCGCAAGCAGTGCTCGCCCCGCCATACGACGTGCCGGATTGTTGCTAATTTGATTCAACTGCATGATGCGCTCCTTGAGTGGGTGGCTGGATTGCCAGTGGCAGGCCACGGGTGCGAATGCACTCGCGACCTGAGTTTTCAGCATGGCCGCCGCGTAGGCGCGGGCCCGGCCGGGATGGTCGCGCAGCACATCGGCGTCGCACGCGAGCTCCTGATCGAAGCGGCAGCGCGCGGCGGCCAGATGGACCAGCGGGTTGAACCAGAGTGCGCACTGCAGCAGCGCCAGCAAAGCGTTGACAATCGGATCGCGCCGGGCCGCGTGGCACTGTTCGTGGGCGATGATCAGCTGTTGTTCATCGCTGCTGTAACGCTGCTCAAAGTCAGCTGGCAGCACAATCCGTGCGCGCCAGATCCCGAGCAGCGCCGGTCCCTGCGCCGTGGTTGCAGACAGAAACACGCCCGCCTGCGCGCTCAGCGAGCCGAGGCTGCGCAGATAGCGGCGCTGCGCCAGCCCGAACACGCCGGCAGTGGCCAGCGCGCCAGCCAGCCATGCGAATGCCACCAGCGTCGTCCACGTCATCTGCGCAGCTTGCACAACTGGCGCCCCAAGCCGACCTGCTGACAGCGCGGGTATGGCGTCAACCACGATCACCCGGCTGACATGGATCGGGGGCAGTGCAGCGGCGATCATCAACGCTGGCACCAACAACCACAGGTGGTATGCAGTACGCGCACCGAACTTGCCACGCACCTGCGTGCGCGCTGAGAGTACGAGCAAGATGGCGACACTGGTGCCAAGCGCCATTCGCAGGAGGCACTCAAGCAGGCTACTTTCCATCATCCATATCCTCGATCAGTTTTTTCAGTTCGGCGATATCGGCCGGGCTCAGTTTGCGGTGCTTGCCGAAGTGGGCGACCAGCGGCGCGACACGACCGCCGAACAGGCGATCAAGCAAGCCGCCGCTTTCGCGACTGACCCATTGCTCGCGTTTCAGCTCGGCGCTGTAGAGATAGCGGCGGCCGTCCTTGCTGGCGCTCAGCGCGCCTTTTTTCAGCAGGCGGTTGAGCAGGGTTTTGACGGTCGCTTCCTGCCAGCGCTGCTCGGTGACCAGCGCTGCGATCACATCTTCGGCGGGCAGCGGCGCGCTGGCGCGCCACAGCACATCCATCACCAGTGACTCGGCGTCGCTGATGTCGATCGGGGTGTCTGTCATGGGGTTCTCCTGCAATTACAAATGTAATCGATGGAGAATGATTACATCCGTAATCGTTGACGTCAAGGGATTGTTTGAGCAGCCAACACATCATCCTCGCGACGGCGGGGGACGATGTGCTGGCTGCGCGTGCGCCTGTGGCACGCGCGGCGGGAGCGCTTTAGTACAGAACGACCGAGCGGATCGACTCGCCGCTCTTCATCAGATCGAAACCTTCGTTGATGCGTTCCAGCGGCAGGCGGTGGGTGATCAGGTCGTCGATGTTGATCTTGCCTTCCATGTACCAGTCAACAATCTTCGGCACATCGGTGCGGCCGCGCGCGCCGCCGAAGGCCGAGCCTTTCCACACGCGCCCGGTCACCAGCTGGAATGGCCGGGTCGAGATCTCCTGCCCTGCCGCTGCCACGCCGATGATGATCGACTGGCCCCAGCCTTTATGGCAGCACTCGAGCGACTGGCGCATCGTGGTCACGTTGCCGATGCATTCGAAGCTGTAGTCGGCGCCGCCGTCGGTCAGGCCGACAATCGCATCGACGACGTTTTCGACTTCGGTCGGATTGATGAAATGCGTCATGCCGAACTTGCGCGCCATTTCCTGGCGCGCCGGGTTGATGTCGACGCCGATGATCTTGTCGGCACCCACCATGCGCGCCGCCTGAATGACGTTCAGGCCGATACCGCCCAGGCCAAACACGACCACGTTGGCACCCGCCTCCACCTTGGCCGTAAACAGCACCGCGCCCACGCCCGTGGTCACGCCGCAGCCGATGTAGCAGATCTTGTCGAACGGGGCGTCGGAACGCACCTTGGCCAGCGCAATCTCCGGCACCACAATGTAGTTCGAGAAGGTGGACGTGCCCATGTAATGGAAGATCGGTTTGCCGTCGATCGAGAAGCGGCTGGTCGCGTCGGGCATCAGGCCGCGGCCCTGGGTCGAGCGGATCGACTGGCACAGGTTGGTCTTTTGCGACAGGCAGAATTTGCACTGGCGGCATTCCGGCGTGTACAGGGGAATGACGTGGTCGTCCCTGCGCAGGCTCTTGACGCCAGGCCCGACGTCGACCACGACGCCGGCGCCTTCATGTCCTAAAATCGAAGGGAAAATGCCTTCCGGGTCGGCGCCCGAAAGTGTGTAGTAGTCGGTGTGGCAAATGCCGGTTGCCTTGATTTCGACCAGTACTTCGCCCTCGCGCGGGCCGGCCAGATCGACTTCTTCAATCGTGAGCGGTTGTCCGGCTTTCCATGCGATCGCTGCCTTGGTTTTCATGATGGTCCTGTGCCTGGTGGATGGTGTCCGCCATGATAGCAAAGGCAACCCGGTCATGCCGGGTCATTCCATCAAGCCCTGGCGCCGGCGTGCTCGTCCCACAGCGTGTGCAGCTGGCTCGACAGGCTCATCGGCATCACCGGCTTGGGGATCACGCCGATGGCGCCCGCTTCCATATAGCGCGCCACATCGTCCGGCGTGGTCAGCCCGGTCACGAACAGGGCCGGCACATCGGCCAGGTGCGGCAGACGGCGCAGCAGCGCCAGCGTACCGACACCGTCGATCTCCGGCATCATCACGTCGAGCAGGATCAGGTCGGGCGTGAAGTCGCGTGCGGCAAGCAGGGCTTCGCGCCCGGAACCACATTCGCGCACATCGATCTTGCCGATCACTTCGAGCACCAGCTTGGCGGTGGTGCGTACGTGCAAATCGTCCTCGACATACAGAATGGACTGAAGCGGTTTGCGCATGTTCAGTCTCCGGCCGTCATGCCGCTGGGGATCCCCAGCATGCCGGAAATGGCGGTCCACAACTGACGCGCCGAGGTCCATGGCTTGGGCAGGAAGACAGGCGTGGCGCCGCGCCATTCGGGCTGATTGGCCGCGTACACCAGCAGCGGCGTGCCGGACAGGATGGGCAGCAGGGTACGGGCGTCGCCGTCGGGCAGGGCCGGATCGAGCACGACCAGCGAAAACACCTGGCTTTGCAGCAGGCGGCGTGCGTCGGACAAGGTGGCCACATGCGTGACCTGGGCTTCCGGGTCCAGCAGATGCGACAGCACGGTGCCCACGCTGGTGTCCATGTCCACATGCAGCACTTGCGGACGGTCGGTCTGAAGCTGCGTATTGCGGCGCTTCTGCGGCTGGTTGTCGTCCTCGCACAAGGGCGACTGATAGCCGGAATCGCACTGGCGCGAAGCGCCGGTGCTGTAGCGCGCCGGTGTGTGGGCACGCTGGGAAGCCGGCAGCGCGGACCTGGTCAGGGGCGCACATAACTTGTTCAGGGCGGATGTTTTCATGGCGGTTGCAATCGAAATCCTGCGACGAACGAGGGCGCCACTACCTGGCGGGGCCGAACTTGCGTACGTCTGAGGAAAACAACCGGCGGAGCTGGGCCGAGGGATTTTTTTGGCCGCAGGGGAAAGGCGGCCTGGAACGTGCTCACGGCAGAAGCAGGAGGAGGTGCTGCCGTGTGATTTACAACTTCATATTACATCAAACTAGGCGTGAATTTCGTGACGTGCGGAAATTATTTTTTACAATTGTGCACAATGCGTCCGCCCGCCCCACCCTGCGCTTACTTGCCTTTCAGGCGCTGGGCAAATCCGGCATGCAGACTATTTAACGTTTCCTCTGCGGCAAGTAATTGATCTGCAACCTCGTTGATCTTGCGCCGACTGGAACGGGCATGGTCGCGCAGTACTTCAAATGCGGTGTTGCGGTCGGTCTGGAATTTACCCATCAACAAGCCCACCGCCAGACTGGTCTCGCGCCCGGCCGCCAGCGCCGCATTCAGATTGGTTTCAGTGCGGCGCAGCTGGCGAATATCGTCGGCGCGCGCCAGACCCGCTTCGAACGCGGGCATCAGGCGCGCCGCGTCCACCGGTTTCACCAGGTAGCCAACGGCGCCGTGGGCCGCAGCCTGGCGCGCCGATTCGCTGTCGCCGATCGCGGACAGGAACATGAATGGCACGCTGGTGTCCGCCTTCAGTCGCGCTGCCAGGTCCAGCCCGCTCATCCCCGGCATGGTGATGTCGAGCAAGGCCATATCCGGCTCGCCCTTGCTAATGACCAGCAAGGCTTCCTCGCCGGAACTGGCGGTCACGGTGTCATAGCCGGCATGGGAGATGACTTCGTTCAGAAACTGGAGCAGATGCGGGTCGTCGTCGACGATCAGGATGCGGCGTTTGGCGGCTGGGGCGGGGGTCATGTTCTTGGCAATCCTCGTTGAAGAATGTGCAAAGATTATAAAGCCTGCTAGTCCGATCCGGGAGTTTTCCCGTGCGCCGCGAACAGGGCATTGAACTGGCGCACCGCGGCGGCCGGATCGTCCACTGTATATACGCTGGTAATGGCGGCCACCATGTCGGCCCCTCGCTCGACCAGCGGCGCCGCGTTCGCGGGCGTCATGCCGCCAATGACCACCAGCGGCAAGGCCAGCTCGCCCCGCGCCTGCACCAGTATTGCCGGATCGGTTACAAAGGTATAGCGCTTGACGGTCGATGGGTAAAAGCCGCCGAAAGCAGCGTAGCTGGCACCATCGCGCGCGGCGGCATGCGCCAGTGCCAGCTCGCCGTAGCAGGACGCGCCGACGATCTTGTCAGGGCCGAGCGCCGCCCGCGCCTGCGCTACCGTCATGTCGGTGCCGCCTACATGCACGCCGTCGGCATCGAGCGCCTGGCACAGCGCCACGTGGTCGTTGATGATCAGCGGGCGGCGGTAACGGCGGCACAGCGCCAGCAGCGCCGCGCCCTGCTCGCGCCGCAGTTCGGCGCTGGCATCCTTGTGACGGTATTGCACCATGGCGGCGCCGGCCGCCAGCGCGGTCTCGGTACAGGCCAGCATGCGCGCAGTGTCATCCCAGTTGGGTGTGACGAGGTATAGACCTTGCATCAAGTGCTCCTTGGGTTTGCAGGAGCCGGCGCGGAATGCGCTGACCGGGTCCAATGGAAAATGCCTGCGCCAGCGTCTGGTGCACATACGCTTGTGCGTTCGAGATGGCCGCCTCAAGCGGTTCGCCCAGCGCCAGGCGCGCGGCAATGGCGGCAGCAAGCGTGCAGCCGCTGCCATGAAACTGGCCGGCCAGGCGTGGCCAGCGCCATTCGCGCTGCTGGCCCGGGCCGCGCCAGCGATTGGCCACCTCGGGGCCGGCACCGTGGCCGCCGGTGGTGAGCACGTGCTCGCACTGCGAC
>DASWMN010000096.1:0-5349 GCA_036399735.1 Telluria sp.
TCATTTTGCAATTCCGTTTCAAGGAGTGATGGTCGATGGTGTTACTTTACGAGAACACACCTGGCCTCGCCACGGGAATGCGACAGTCTGCATAAATCGCGCCATCAACGACAAAATCGGGGGATAACCGTGCGCGAGCGCTGTTGCTCAGGCCTGCGATTGGACTGCTTTGGCCGCTGCAACGCCGCTGCGCACGGCCGCTTCCAGGGTGGCCGGGTAGTCGCTTGCGGTGTAGTCGCCGGCGATGGCAAGGCCAGGCAGGCCCCCATCGACGCCCGGGCGCTGCAAGCCCGGGGTGCAGGCAAAGGTCGCGCGTTTTTCGGTAATGACCTGGCTCCACAGGGGCGTACGCAATTCCGGCCGTCCCAGAACGGCGGCGAGCTGCTCGGCAATGGCGGCCGCCAGCGCTTCGCGTCCCAGCGCGGTCGCGGCCGTGGAAGCGCTGATCACGACCGCGAACAGACCCGATTGAACGATATCGAGCTGGCCACGGTCGAACACGAACTGACCCCAATGGCTGTTGGCCGGATCGTCCACCAGCGCGTAAAACGGCAGTGCGAGCGTTGTGCTTGTTGGATACTGCAGGTAACACGTTGCAATCGGCTCGTACTCGAACGCGTCCAGCTGCGCGGCCAGCGCGGTCTGGCCCAGTTGCGCCAGCAAGGGCGCGCTGGCCGGTGCACCAGCAGCGAGCACCACGACGTCTGCGCGGCTATGCCATTGGCCATCGACGGCATTGCCGGTCGCTTCAATCTGCCAGCCACCGGCTTGCGGGCGGACCGCTTGCACCTTGGCGCCAAGGCGGACAGTGCCACCGTGCGCCTCGACCAAGGCGGCGGCCGCGGACGGGAACAGGGTGCTCAGATCGGCCCTGGGCAGCAGCATGTCGGAACTGCTGCGGCGTGCGCCCAGGCTGTCGCGCAGCACATTCAGAAACACCTGGGCCGAGGCGCGTTCCAGCGGCGTGTTCAGGGCGGCAAGGCACAGCGGGCGCCACATCAGTTGCACCAGGCGCGGGGTCTGGTCGTAGCGTTCCAGCAGTTCGCTGACGCTGCAGTCGTTGTGGAGCGTCCAGTCCATCCAGCGCGCGGTGGTGGAAAACCGCGCCAGCGCCATCTTGTCGGCGCTGGCCAGGCCGGTGGCGCGCAGCAGCGCGATGGCCAGGTGGAGCGGGGCGGGCAGGCGGGGAGCGACGAAATCCATGCCGTGGCCGGGCGGATAGCGCATTTGCAGCGGCAGCGTCAGTACGGCCTGATCGCGCTCGATGCCGGTCAGGCGCATCAGCCGCAGTGTTTCCGCGTACGCACCAAGCAGAATGTGCTGGCCGTTATCGAGCAAGGTGCCATTGACCTCGACCGCGCGGGCGCGTCCGCCGAGGGTGCGCGCCGCTTCGAACAGCGTCACCTGGTAGCCGGCGTTGGCCAGTTCCACCGCCGCTGCGCAGCCGGCCCAGCCGGCGCCGATGACGGCAGCGGTCTTAGCCACGTACGTAAGTCTTCCATGCCAGCCACAGTTTGCGGATCGGCGTGAGCGAAATCCTCTGGGTCAGCACATGGAAATTATCACGTTCAATTTCGTCGAGAACGGTACGGTAAATGGCCGCCATCATCAGACCCGGGCGCTGTGCGCGCCGGTCTTCCCTGGGCAGCAGGGCGAAGGCTTCGTCGTAGACTTTTTTCGCGCGTTCGACCTGGAAACGCATCAGGTTTTCGAACTTGTCACTGTGGCGCGCGTTGAGCAAGTCGGCAGCGGTCACATTGAATTGCTGCAGTTCGTTGACGGGCAGATAGATGCGGCCCTTGCGCGCATCCTCGCCCACATCACGGATGATATTGGTGAGCTGGAAGGCGAGGCCGAGTTTTTCGGCATATTCCAGCGTTTTCGGATTGGTCACGCCAAAAATGCTGGCCGACAGGATGCCCACCACGCTCGCTACATGCCAGCAATACTTCTGCATGGCCGGATAGTCGAGGTAGCGGGTCTGGTCCAGGTCCATTTCCATGCCGTTGATAATGGCCTGCATGTGCTTTTCCTGCAGATCGTAGATCGTCAGATGCGGCTGCATGGCCTGGGTGACCGGGTGCGTCGGTTTGCCCGCGTACATGCTCGAGATTTCATTGCGCCACCACGCCAGCTTGATGCGGGCGATCGACTGGTCCGTGCATTCGTCGACGGTGTCGTCGACTTCGCGGCAGAACGCATACAAGGCGGTGATGGCGCGGCGCCGTTCCTTGGGCAGAAACAGGAAGCTGTAATAGAAGCTCGATCCGCTCTGGACGGTTTTTTGTTGGCAGTATTCGTCTGGGGACATGGGCAAAAGTGCAAGAATTTCGATGCGAAGCCGCTATTCTATAGTGCAGCGGGACAAAGCAGGGCTGCGCGCCGGGTTTTTCTTACATCCATACGGCGCGCCAGACGATCACCAGCCAGTCGGGCAGGCCCAGCTTGGGCCGGCGCCGGAACACATCGTACTGCACCTGCTCGATGCGATCGAGAATGCGCAAGCCGCCCTGGACCACCATGCGCAGCTCCCATCCTATGCGCCCGGGCAAGCGTTTTGCCAGCGGCGCGGCGTGCACCATCATCGCGCGGGCGCGCTCGACTTCGAACTGCATCAAGGCCTGGAAAGGGGCATTGACCTCGGCCCGGTCCAGCTGGGCCGGGTCCACGTCAAAGCGTGCCAGGTCATCGAGGGGGAGATAGATGCGGTCCTTTGCGCGGTCGATGGCGACATCCTGCAGAAAATTGATCAGCTGCAGCGAGGAGCAAATCGCATCGGAATCGGCGATGTTGCGTGCATCGGCCGCGCGATACAGCGACAGCATGAGAAAGCCCACAGGATTGGCCGAACGGCGGCAATAGTCGAGCAGCAAAGGGAAGCTGGCGTAGCGCTTGGTGCCTACATCCTGCTTGAAGGCGGACAGCAAGTCATAAAACGGTTGCAGCGGCAACTGATATTGGGCAATCACTGCGGCCAGACGGCCAAACATCGGATCGGCCTGCACCTCGCCCGCGGCAATCGACGCGAGCGCTGCTTCATAGGCGTCCAGCGCGGCCAGGCGCTGCGGCGGCGTCGCGTCTCCCTCATCGGCAATGTCGTCAGCGCTGCGGGCGAAGGCATAAATCGCCTCCACCGCGGGAACTAGCCTTTTTGGCAATAAAACCGAGGCAACAGGGAAATTTTCGTAGTGATCAACAGGCATGGAAAATAAATGACGCGAAAGTCATTTGCATTTAGGTGTTGCAACATTATAATTACTAACTGAAAAGTCAGTTAGCAGCAGGCTGCGTCGGAGTAGTAGCATCATGACAGCACTCAGGCGCTCCTCTGCATAGCCCACCGCATAGTAAAGGAAAACACTGTGTCTCCCCTGAAAAACCTGCGCCTGCGTCTGCCGGCATCCCCTGGCACTTTCGTATCCCTCAGCTTGCTGGCCGGCGCCGCGCTGCTCAGCGGCTGCGCCAAGGAAGCGCCCAAAGCTGCCGACGTCCGTCCGGTGCGCGTGCTGGTGCTCAGTGCCAGCAATGTCGGTATCAATGCCGAATTTTCGGGTGAAGTGCGGGCGCGGGTTGAATCGCGGCTCGGCTTCCGGGTGCAGGGAAAGATCACCGCGCGCAAGGTCGATCCGGGCACGCTGGTGACCAAGGGCCAGGTGCTGATGCAGCTCGATCCGGCCGATCTGCGCCTGTCGCAGGCCCAGTCCAAGGCCAGCCTGCAGGCTGCGGAAACGTCGCGCGACCTGGCCAAGGCCGAACTGAAACGCTATCAGGAACTGCGCATCAAGAACTTCGTCAGCCAGGCGGTACTGGACGAAAAGCTGGCCGGCTTCCGCGCCGCCCAAGCCAACGTCGACGCCGCGCAAGCCGGCTACTTCGGCCAGTCGAACCAGGCCGGCTATGCCACCTTGGTGGCCGACAGCGACGGCGTGGTGACGGCAGTGGACGCGGACGTGGGCCAGGTCGTCACCCCGGGGCAGCCGGTGGTGCGGGTGGCCAAATCGGGCGAAAAGGAAATCGTCATCGGTCTGCCCGAAGACAAGGTCGACACGCTGCGCAAAGTGCAGGACGTGACGGTGCGGATGTGGGCGCGGCCGGACCAGGTCATCCAGGGCAAGGTGCGCGAAGTCTCGCCGGTGGCCGATCCGGCCACCCGTACCTATGCCGTCAAGGTCTCGATTCCCGACAGCGCGGCCGACGTCAAACTCGGCATGACGGCGCTGGTGCAGTTTTCCTCGACCACCGACGTGGCCCTGATCCGGGTACCGCTGACGGCCCTGTTCCACGAAAAGTCGACCACCTCGGTATGGCTGGTTGAAAACGGCAAAGTGCGGCTGGTGCCGGTGCAGGTGGGCGGCACCGCCGGCAACGAAGTGGTGCTGGCGGGCGGCGTCAAGCCGGGTCAGACCGTGGTGACCGCGGGCGTGAATTTGCTCAAGCCGGGCCAGGAAGTGAAGATTCTTGCGACCGAACGCTCCGCCACTGACGGCGTACCGGCCGTGGCGGCGGGCGAGGGCGCCAAATGAAAGGCTTCAATCTCTCGACATGGGCACTGGAGCACATTCCGCTGACGCGCTACCTGATGGCAGTGCTGCTGCTGGGCGGTGTGCTCAGCTACATGAACCTGGGCCAGGATGAAGACCCGCCGTTCACCTTCCGCGTGATGGTGGTGCGCGCCGTGTGGCCGGGGGCCACGGCGGTGCAGATGGCCGAACAGGTGACCGACAAGCTCGAACGCAAGCTGCAGGAAACGCCGTACATCGATCGCATCAAGAGCTACTCCAAGCCGGGCGAAACCATCATCCTGGTGCAGTTGCGCGAATCGACGCCGCCGCACGAGACCGCGGCCTCCTGGTACCAGGTGCGCAAGAAGATCGGCGACATCAAGCCCACGCTGCCGGGCGGCGTGATCGGCCCGTTTTTTAACGACGAATTTGGCGACACCTACGGCTCCATCTTCGCCATTTCGGGCGACGGTTTCACCTATGCCGAGATGAAGGACTACGCCGACTTCGTGCGCCAGCAACTGCTGCGGGTGCCGCTGGTGTCAAAAGTGGAGCAGTTCGGCGTGCAGGACGAGAAGATCAATATCGAGTTCTCGCATAAAAAATTCGCGCAGCTCGGCGTGCCGTTTGAAGTCATCGCCAACCAGATCGCCACCCAGAACTCGGTGGAGTCGACCGGGGTGCTGGTCACACCAACTGACGACCTGCAGGTACGGGTAACGGGCGCGCTGATGAGCGTCAAGGACCTCGAAGAGCTGGAACTGCGGGCAGGCCAGACCACGATCCGGCTGGGCGACTTTGCCACCATCAAGCGCGAATATCAGGATCCACCGGTCGACAAGATGCG
>DASWMN010000097.1:0-11731 GCA_036399735.1 Telluria sp.
GTTGCAACACGCTGCTTGGCGCGCTGAGCGAGGACGACTACCGCACGCTCGCACCAAGCCTGCAGCCGGTGCACTTGTCACGCAAAACCATTGTGGGCACGCGCGGCGCGCCGATTTCGCACGTCCACTTTCCCTGCGGCGCAGTGCTGTCGGTGCTCGCTTTCATGCAAAGCGGCGCGGCCGTTGAAGTGGGCACCATCGGCCGCGAAGGTTTTTTCGGCCTCGAGCTGCTGGTCGGCGGCACCGAATGGACCGAGACCACGGTGTGCCAGATCGAGGGGCCCAGCCTGCGCATGGCGGCGCGCGATTTTCTCGATGCCGTGACCGGGCCCACGCCCTTGCGCGAACTGGCCCAGCGCTACCTGATGATCTACCTGGCGCTGGTATCGCAATCGGTGGCCTGCAACCGCCTGCACAATATCGAGGAACGCTTCGCCCGCTGGATGCTCATGACCCACGACCGGGTGGACGGCGACGACTTTTTTCTCACCCAGGATTTCATCGCCGACATGCTGGGCGTGCACCGGCCCAGCGTGAGCCTGGTCGCGGGGGCATTTCAGCAGGCCGGTCTGATCAAGTACAGCCGCGGCTTGATGACCATCCTCAGCCGTGAGGGCCTGGAGGAGGCGAGCTGTGAATGCTATGCCGCCACTGCCGGCCAGTTTGCCAAAATGAAGTAGCACCAGACGTTGCGCGGCACCAGGCACCACCATTTGTTCGATCAATCAATGCGGGAGGTAAAGCATGACCCGGCCACACAGCGAGGACAAGATCGATCCGCAAGACCCGGAGCGCCGGGCAATCCAGCCGCCGATTCCCACCCACCCGCCGGACCCGCTGGCGCGCGGCGATGCCGACAAGATCGTCGGCCCCGACAAGCCCGCGCGCGATCCGAACGATCCGCCTGCCGTCAGCACGGCGGTCGGTTCCGGTCCGGTAATGGATCCGGTGGGTGGCGCCGGGCTGGGCGAAGCACCCGCCGGCGACAGCGCGGAAACACCCGCCACCACGCGCGACCGCGACGTGCGCGCCGACGATCCGCAAGACCAGACCGGCAAGGCCTGAAACGGGCCCAAGCGGGCCTACGCGGGCCTGAGCGGGCCTACATGGTGGGACCGTGCGGACTGCGGTTCTCGGCCTCGATCCGCTGCTGGCAAGGCATGCAGGTCTGGGCGGTGGGCATGGCCAGCAAACGTTCGTCGGGAATCGTGTTGCCGCACGAGATGCAGACATTCGCCACGCCCTCGTCGAGACGGGCGATGGCGCTGTCGATATCGCGCAGCAGCGTTTGTTCCTGCCCCAGCTGCGCCATTTCATTGTCGCCCACATTGGCGGCCTGGGACATATCGTCGGGTTGACCGAGGTGGGCGCGCAGCGAGACGGGCGTGGCATCGCCCTCGCCTTCGGTGCGGCCCTGGATGTGGGGCAGGACTTCGGCACGCGCAGTGTCGAGACGCTTGCGCAGTTCAGCGGCCATAGATGCAGATAGCGTTGGCATGGGACTCCCCAGCGTGATGAATTGGACCAGTGTGTCGACCTCCCTTTCACACCACTTGAGCCAGATCAATCGTGCCTGCGGACCAGCCTCGGATAAACCGGCCTGAGGCGCAGCGCGCGCTGCCCCCGGCGCGACGCTGCTAGTATGAAACTTTGCAATGGAACCGGGAGCGCGCATGCCGATCTGGCTGCAGGCGGCAATGTGGGGACTGGTGGCCGGTGCGGCGCTGGTGCTGGGTGCGCTCGCCGGTTATTTTCTTGCCTTGCCGCAGCGCGCGGTTGCCGCCATGATGGCGTTCGGCAGCGGCGTGCTGATTTCGGCGCTGTCGCTGGGGCTGATGGAAGAAGCATTCCGGCGCGGCGGCTTCGATGCCACCGCGCTGGGCTTTCTTGGCAGCGCAATCGTCTTCACTGCCGCCAACTGGGCCCTGGCCCGCTACGGCGCCAGGCACCGCAAACGTTCCGGCAAACAGCAATCAGAAAGTGGCGGCAGCGGCATGGCCATTGCGCTGGGGTCTCTGCTGGACGGCATCCCGGAGTCGATCGTGATCGGCCTGAGCCTCATCGGAGGCGGTAAGGTGAGCATCATTGCCGTCGCCGCCATTTTCCTGTCGAATGTGCCCGAGGGATTGTCCAGCGCCGCCGGCATGAAAAAAGCGGGCCGCAGCCCGCTTTACGTATTCGGTCTGTGGACCGCGATCGCCATCGCCTGCAGCCTGGCGTCGCTGGCCGGCTACACGATATTTCGCCATTGGTCGGACGACGTGATCGGCGCGACCACCGCGACCGCTGCCGGCGCCATCCTCGCCATGCTGGCCGACACCATGGTGCCGGAAGCCTACGAGATCGCCCACGACTTCAGCGGCCTGATTACCGTTGCAGGTTTTCTGGCCGCCTTTGTCCTGGCGCATATGACTGCCTGAGCCGGCTGATACGGCCGGCTCGACGACCGTTTAATTGAAGATCAGATACAGCACGACCAGCACCACCGCCGGCACCCCGAGTAACCAACCCAAAAAATATTTGCCCATGATCGTGCTCCTTGAATGTGTTTGAAGTAACGCATTCAGAATGCCAGCGGTGATGGTTCCTGTCCGTACGGTAAAACACGGATGCGCAAAATAGGCGGGCCCGGCCGCCCGGTCAGGCCACCGCCAGCCGGAACACGCTCACCACTTTGCTCAGCGCCCCGGTCTGCTGCGCCAGTGACGCCGCCGTCGCGGCCGCTTCCTCGACCAGGGCGGCGTTCTGCTGGGTCGCGCTGTCGATATTGACGATGGCCTCGTTGATCTGGTCGATACCGGTGGCCTGTTCGCGGGTGGCAGCGCCAATCTCCGCCACAATACTGCTGACCTTGCCAATGCTGGCCACGATATCGAGCATGCCCGCGCCCGCCCGGTCCACCAGGCGGCTGCCCGCTTCCACCTGCCCGGCCGAGGCATCGATCAGCACCTTGATTTCCTTGGCGGCCGTGTCGGAGCGCTGCGCCAGCGCCCGCACTTCGGCGGCCACCACCGCAAAGCCGCGCCCCTGCTCGCCGGCCCGCGCCGCTTCGACCGCCGCATTCAGCGCAAGAATATTGGTCTGGAATGCAATCCCCTCGATCACATCGATGATGTCCACGATCTGCCCCGAGGACTGGTTGATCTGGCCCATGGTCTGCACCACCTGGCCGACCAGGTCGCCGCCGCGCTGCGCCAGCGCCGAAGCAGCCGCCGCCAGTTCGCTGGCCTGGCTAGCGTTTTCCCTGTTCTGGCGGACGGTGGAAGTGAGTTCCTCCATGGAGGCGGCAGTCTCTTCCAGCGAACTGGCCTGTTCCTCGGTGCGCGACGACAAATCGAGGTTGCCGGCCGCGATTTCCTGCGAGCCGAGCGTGATGGTTTCGGTCCCGCGCCGCACTTCGCTCACTATCCGGTGCAGGTTCTGGTTCATGTCGAGCAGAGCCCGCTTGAGAATGCCGGTTTCGCTGCGGTCGCCGTCCGCCGTGTCCAGCCGACCCGACAGATCGCCCTCTGCCACCCGTGAGGCGAAGCTGACCACCTGGTCCAGCGGCACCGTGATCGAACGCGTCAGCAAGGCGCCGCTGACCAGCATCAGCAGCAGCGCCAGGATCCCGAAGCCGACGATCTGCCGGGTCGAACTGACCACGGCAGCGTCACCCACCACCTTGACGTCGTCGGAATCTTTTTCAATCAGCTCGCTCAATTCGCCCATGCTTTTTTCCAGCACCCGAAAGCTGGCCATGAAGGCGGGGAACCTGGCCTGGGCGGCGTCCTTGTCGGCCAGCGCCAGCCGCACCATCTCCGCGCTCAGGGCCAGATAACGGTCCATGTCGGGCCGCACCTTGTCGATCGCCTGGCGCAGGCGCGCATCGGTACCGGCCCCGTCCATGCTCTTGATGCGCTCCCGGAACAAGGCAATGTGTTCATCCACATCCTTCCTGACTTGCCCCAGCGCGGCGGCGTCCCCCTGGCCGCTGGCCAGCAGGGCGGCCAGGATGTCGGCCCGCAGCGCGTCGTGCGCCTGGTCCGCCTGCAACTGGTCTTTCATGGCGGCGCCGTTGGTGCTGATGGCATCCATCGAGTCGTCCAGCGTGCCGACCGCATGCCAGCCAATGAGACCGACCAGCATGACGAAGGCGACTGCCATCAGGTTGGACAGGAACAGGCGCCGTTTGATCGTAAGGTTCATGGTGATCCCGTTGCTAGAATTTGACGGACAGGCCGACGGTTAAGGCCTGGTCGGCAGTGTGCCGGGTCAGGCCGCGCGAAAAGGCGGTATCGAGCTGGACGGTAGGCGTCACCAGCCACGCCACACCCACATCCACAGTCGACTCGGTGCCGCCATGGCCGCTGCGGGCAATGTGCGGGGCTGACAGTTCCAGAAAACTGCGCAGGCGCTCGTTCCATTCCTTGCCCACCACAATGCCGAAAATGGCGGCGGCGTAGCGCTCGCCGTTGTCGTCGCGCTGCCATGAAACGCCCGGCATGACTCCCAGCGACATGCCGGCCGGCAGTTCCCATTCCCCCACCACGCGCAGCGATCCGCCCTTGCCGGCCGCGCGGAACGGGGCCGAGCCGGAATCGAGGTCCAGGTGGGCCAGCACCCCGACCGAGGGCGCATTGCCGGCCGCGTCCAGCGCATGCCACTTGATGCCCAGCGCCGTATCGGCATAGCCATTCGCTTTGAAGGTGGGGCCACCGTCGGCCGTGGCGCGCGCTTGCAGGCGGCCATCGGTCTCCACGCGCAGTTCCAGCGTGTCGCTGATGCCAATGCGCAGCAGTGTCGGGGTGGACAGCAAACGCTCGCGCACGCCGTCATGCTTGCTGCGCTCGGCGGCGATGCTGGTCTCGATCTGGAAGCGGCCCTTGCCCACCACGTTGCTCGACTCGACAAAGTCGGGCCGGTCGGTAGCGATCTCGTCATCCGCGCCAAACGCCGCTGTTGAACACAAGCTCGACAGCACCACGATCAGATACCGACAGACACGCGGATGACGCATTTGCATAAGAGCTCCTCTGGGTTGGATTGGTCCTGCCTGGAAACTGCGTTCGCTGCTGCCGTCTCAGGGCGGGTGTTCGCCTTCACCGTCTTTGTGTCCGGCTGCCAGGCCCATGCCCATGCCCATGCCGGCCCCACTGCCGCCACCAGCGCCGCCCGCCCGGCCGCCCTTGCCTGCGGCCTCGCCTTTGGCACGCCCGCTCCCGCCTTGCGCACGGGTGGGCCCCTGCAGCGGAATGCGCACATCGGGCGCGATCGGCTCCAGGTCGAGCGCCTCGCGGATGAAATTGCGTAAAGAGATGACCAGGTCGGCTGTATGGATCGGGCGCCCTTCCGCCATGTCGGTGGCCGCCTGGCCGGCCATGCGGCACTGCGTTTCGGTGCCGAGCAGGATGATGTCGGCCAGCGCCGCCTCGACCGCGTCGCGGATTCGGCGCGCCCGGTCCGCGCCAGGCGCTTCCTCGGCGGCGCCGGCGCTGGCGCGCCAGTCGCGCAGATGGCTCGGGTCGACCGTCAGCTCGCCGGTGAACGAGCCGCCCAGGGTACGGTAAGCGGAAATCAGGGTCCGCAAACGCTCGTTGATCTGGCGGTTCATGCGCTCGCGCCGCTGCTGGATGGTCTGCATCATGAGGACCCGGATGCCGACACCAAGCAGCGTAAATACGGCCAGCCCCACCAGTGTGGTGAACGCGCCGCCCCACGAATTGAAATCCATGTAACGCATGCCAACCCCGTTAAGCGTGCTGATCACGTAATGTAACCTTCTTATCGTTTAAACGGTGCAAGGTAGTGCGCGTCAAAGCAGTGGATAATGGCGCCATGTTCAAACTGACCTTCCTCGGCACCTCTTCGGGCGTGCCCACCAAGAACCGCAACGTCACTGCGCTGGCGGTCCAGCCGGGCCTGAACCGCGACTGGTGGCTGGTCGATTGCGGCGAAGCCACCCAGCACCGCCTGCAGCACATTTCCCTCACCGTGCATGACCTGGCCGGGATCTGCATCACCCACATTCATGGCGACCACAGCTACGGTCTGCCGGGCCTGCTGGCCAGCGCGTCCATGACCGGCCGCACCCGGCCCCTGATCCTGATTGCCCCGCTGGCGGTGCGCGCCTGGCTGGACGCGACCCTGCTGCACACCGAATTGTTCCTTACTTTCCCGCTGGTCCATATCGACGCGGCCGCCACCGAACTGGTGCACGAGCAGGCGGGGCTGCGCATCACGCGCCATCGGCTCTCGCACCGCGCGCCCAGCGTCGCGTTTCGGTTCGAAGCAGAAAAGAGCAAGGCGAAGCTGGACATGGCCGCCCTGCGCGCACGCGGGGTGCCGCCCGGTCCGGACTGGGGCAAATTGCAGGCAGGGCAGGATATCGTGCTGGCCGACGGCAGCCTGATCGCGTCAAGCGCGGTGTGCTTCGTGCAGCGCGAGCACGCGGTCGTGGTGGTGGGTGGCGACAATGACACGCCGGCCTTGCTGGCCGACGCCTGCAAGGACGCCCAGGTCCTGGTGCACGAAGCGACTTACACCGAAGCGATTCTGCAGAAGGTCGGCCCCGGGCCAACCCACAGCTCGGTGCAGCGGGTGGCGCAGTTCGCCGCCGCCTGCGCCCTGCCGAACCTGATTCTGACCCACTTCAGCGCCCGCTACGATTATCCGGGCGGCATGGCAGAGATCGAGGCGGAGGCACGCCAGCATTACGCGGGGCAGCTGTTCCTGGCCGAAGATTTCGCCAGCTACGAGCTCGACAGCGCTGGCATGCTGCAGCGCCGCTGAGCCGTTACCACATCAGGTCGTCCGGGATCTGGTAGGCGGCGTAGGGATCGTCCTCGTCCACCTGGGTGGTCGGCTTGTTTACCCGCACCACCATCGAAGCATCACGCTCGGCGATCTTGTCGGCGATCACGCGCGGCACCAGCTCGGTCGTGCCGCCCTGGCACACGATGACCAGACGCCCCGCCATCAGGTGCGCCTGGACGGCGGCCGACACATAGATGCGCTCGATCTTGCTGCCGTGGGTGAAGTTGTAGGCGATGTCGCCATTGCCTTTGCTCTGGCGGTTCTTCTGCACCATCTGCACGATCTGGGCGACGATGGCTTTCTGGGCGGCAGCGGCGTCGCGCTGGGCATTGGCCTCGCGCGCCTTCTCGGCATTTTTGCGCTGCAATTCCTGGGCCGCCAGGCGCGCCTCATTCTCCGTCTGCGTACCGCTGCGGCGTTCTTCCTTGATCTGCTTGCTCTTGTCCTGGATCGCCTTCTTGACCTTGTTCTTGTCGACCAGACCCGCCTTCAGAAATTGTTCCTGCAATGAAACCATGATCCTGCTCCCTGACTGTAAGCCGCAAGGATACCATTGTCGCAGTAAAAAAAAGGCCAGCCCGCAGGCTGGCCTTTTTTACTGACGGGTCGGCTTACTTGCGTTCAGCAGCGCTGGCATCGCGCGCGGCGCGGAATTCCGAGTCCTTCGACCAGGTCGGCCAGGCGCTCGAATTGGCCAGGTCATCGCCCAGCGCGAACAGGATTTCCATGTCGCGCGCCATGCCGGTGAACGGCCAGGCCGCATTGAATTCATCCGACGGCTGGTGATAATTATTGGTCGTGTAAGCCTCTTCGTGGGCGGCGCCGGCTTTCACACCGCCGTCGACCAGATCTTCACCCGACTGGAACGAGATGGCCGGCACACCGCGCTTGGCGAACGGGAAGTGGTCGGAGCGGAAAAAGTGGCCCGCTTCCGGTTTCGGATCTGGCGAGAAACGCACATTCCATTTTTTGGCGGTGGCCACCAGGCGGTCCAGCAGTTCCTGTTTGGCGCTGCCCGACAGCGAGAAATTGCGCGCCGGTCCGTACGGGCTCAGTGCATCCATATTGATCACGCCGACCGTGCTGCCCAGCGGGTACAGGGGATTGGCCGCGTAGTACTCGGAACCCATCAAACCTTTTTCTTCGGCCGTCAGCGCCATGAACACCACGCTGCGTTTTGGCGCCGGGCGGCTGGCGTAGGCGCGTGCCACTTCCAGCAATGCCGCAATGCCGGTGCCGTTGTCGACGGCGCCGTTGTAGATAGTGTCGCCCTTGGCGTCGGCCAGGCCCACGCCCAGGTGGTCCCAGTGGCCGCTGTACATCACGTACTGGTTCGGCTGGGCGCTGCCATCGATGCGCGCGACCACGTTCTTCGAGTTGATGACCTGCGCATCGACCGCGTACTGGGCCGACAGGGTCTGGCCCTTCAGCTCGACCGGCTTGAAGCTGCGCGCGCGGGCCTGCTTGCGCGCCGCTTCAAAATCGAGACCGGCGCGCTTGAACAGTGCCGTGGCCAGATCGCGCTGGATCCACGCTTCCATCGGCGCGTGCGACTTGCCCGGCTCCTTGCGCACCACGTCGTACATGACGTTGGTGTTCGAGTTCTTGACGGTGTCCCAGCCATACGAGGCCGGCGCTGTTTCGTGCACGATCAGGGTGCCGACCGCGCCGCGGCGTGCGATCTCTTCAAATTTGTAGGTCCAGCGGCCATAGTAGGTCATGGCCTTGCCACCGAACGCGCCCTTGCCGGTATCGAAATCGGGATCGTTGATCAGCACCACCGCCAGCTTGCCCTTCAGGTCGACGCCCTTGAAGTCATCCCACTTGCGTTCCGGCGCACTCACGCCGTAACCGACGAACACCAGCGGCGCGTTCTTGAATTCGACGTTCGCCGCGCCATTCATGGCGGCGCGCACGGCGATCTGTTCGCCCTGGGTCAGCGCTTCGCTCTTGTCGCCATTGGCCAGCGACAGCGCCAGCGGGCCCTTGATCTCGAAGCGGCCGAGCGGCACTTTCTGGGTCCAGCCGGCTTTGCCGTCGACCACGTCGCCGCCCGGCTTCAGGCCCGCGGCCTGAAATTGTGCGATCAGATATTCAACGGTCTTTTCTTCGCCCGCCGTATTCGGCGCGCGGCCTTCAAAAGCATCGGAGGAAAGAACCTTGACGTGCGAGGCCAGGCGCTGCGGCTCGAAAGCCGGGCCGGCCGCCAGCGCGGACGATGCCGCCAGCAGCAGCGGAACAAGAGTGGCGTTTTTCAATGGTGACTCCATGGTCGGAAATGATCGGATACGTACGTACGCGCGAGCGCGCAGACGAGCCACGAAAGTATCCTCGCTCTGGCCGGTGCGGTCAACGCCCGTCCGCCTGGCGGCATCGGATTTGGTATCATCGCGCTCTAACCCCACCGCTTACCTGGACCGTCACCATGCTCACGCCCCGCCGCCTCGGCACGCCGCTCTCCCCTTCCGCCACCCGCGTCATGCTGCTCGGATCGGGCGAACTCGGCAAGGAAGTCATCATTTCCCTGCAGCGCCTGGGGGTGGAAGTGATCGCAGTCGACCGCTATCCGAACGCGCCCGGCCACCAGGTGGCGCACCGCGCGCACGTGATCGACATGACCGACGGCGCGGCTCTGGCAGCGCTGATCGCGCAGGAGCAGCCCGACCTGGTGGTGCCCGAGATCGAGGCGATCGCCACCGAGACGCTGGTGGCGCTGGAAGCGGCCGGAAAACTCAGCTGCATTCCCACCGCGCGCGCCGCCGCCCTGACCATGAACCGCGAAGGCATCCGCCGCCTGGCTGCGGAAACGCTGGGTGTGCCCACCTCGCCCTACCGCTTTGCCAGCAGCCTGGCCGAACTGGAAGAGGCCAGCGCCGCAATCGGCTTCCCGTGCATGGTCAAGCCGATCATGTCTTCCTCCGGCAAAGGCCAGTCAAAGCTCGACAGCGCGGCTGACGTCAAGGCAGCCTGGGACTACGCCGCATCCGGCAGCCGGGTCGACTCGGGCCGCGTGATCGTGGAAGGCTTCATCGATTTCGACTACGAGATCACGCTTCTGACCGTGCGTTCGCGCGGCGCCGACGGCAGCGTCGACACGCAGTTCTGCGAACCGATCGGCCATCTGCAGGTGCACGGCGACTACGTCGAATCATGGCAGCCGCAGCGCATGAATCCGGTGGCGCTGGAGCGTTCGCGCGACATTGCCGCCAAAGTCACCGCCGATCTGGGTGGTCTGGGCCTGTTCGGCGTCGAGCTGTTCGTCAAGGGCGACGACGTCTGGTTCTCGGAAGTGAGCCCGCGCCCGCACGACACCGGCATGGTCACCATGGCCAGCCAGGTGCAAAGTGAATTCGAAATCCACGCCAAGGCGATTCTCGGTCTGCCGGTCAACGTGGCGCTGCGCACACCGGCCGCATCGGCCGTCATTTACGGCCAGCTGGACGCGCCGGGCATCGGCTTCGAGGGCGTAGCCGACGCGCTGGCCGTACCAGGCACCGATATCCGCCTGTTCGGCAAACCGGAATCGTACGCGCGGCGCCGCATGGGCGTGGCCCTGGCCAGCGCTGCCGACGTCGACACTGCGCGTCAGCTGGCGCGCGAGGCTGCGGCCAAGGTCAAGCCGGTACGCTAAGGCGTTTCAGCGCAGTTCGGAAAGCGCCCAGCGCGCTTCCGCGCTTACCTTCTCATCCGGGTCCTGCAGCACCGCCTGCAAGGCCGAAGCGCTGGCCGGTTCGGCCAGGTCGCCCAGCACGTGCGCAACTCGGGCCCGCACCCCGGGATGGGGATCGTGCAGCATTGCCTCGAGCGCGGAAAGCCAGCGCGTCTCGCCCATGTCGCCCAGCGCACCGGCCGCCTCGGCCCGCACTTCCGGCACCTTGTCGGTCAGCAGCGCGGCCAGCGCTGGCGCGGTTTCGGGAAAGCGCATCTCGCTCAATCCCCATGCCGCCAGCTGCCGCACCACCGGGCGGCCGTCCTGCAGCGCCTGCACCAGCGCCGGTATGGCAGCGCGCTGACGGAACGATTCGGCGCTGTTGGCGTGGCGAAGGGAGAAGTCGCCCGCGCGCATGGCGCGCGCCAGCTGCCGGAAATGCGGATTGTCGATCGCCGCCAGCAGCTGCTCCGGCCGCACCCCAGGCGCTGCCCCTCGCGTGGCCAGCATCGCGTCGGGCCACACCACATGTTCGCCCCGCTGCACCGCGCCACCCAATACCGCGATCAGGGCCAGCGTGGCCGCGCAGCCAAACAACCACTGGCCAATGCTCACCGCACCGCGTGCCTGGTGTGGTTCCAGCAGCGCGCCGACGCGCCGCGCCAGCACCTTGCCCCGTCCGGCAATCTGGCTTGCCAGGCCGCTCCCGGCGCTCGCGTAAGCGTGGCGCGACACGGCCAACAAGGTATGCGCGTAGTCCGACGCCGGAACGCCAGCGGCCAGCACGGCGTCGTCGGCCGCGTGTTCGACATCGTCCTGGGCGGTACGAAACAGCAGGTGCATGAGCGGATGCCACCAGTACAGCGCCACCAGGGCGCGGCCGAACAGCATGGCCGGCCAGTCGAGGCGCGCAATGTGGGCCAGTTCGTGCGCCAGTACCGCTGCCGGATCGGCGCCGGCCAGGGTGCGCGGATCGAGCACGATCACCGGCGCGCGCAGCCCCCAGCTGAGCGGGCTACGGAGCTGGGTTGATACCAGCAGGCGTACCGGCCGCGCCACCCCGAACGGGTCTTTCAAACGCGCCAGGGCAGCGCCCCACGCATCATCGCGCACCGGCTTTGCCTTACGGGCCAGGCGGAACAGGCGCACCAGGCCGGTGCCGGTATGCAGCAGGTGCAGCAGAACGCCGGCGGCATAAAAGGCCAGCAGGAGCCGCCCTGCATCGGCAGCGCGGGCAGGTGCGGCCAGCGCGCGGGCCTGCACCGGCGGGCGGGCAAGCCATTCGAG
>DASWMN010000098.1:0-12384 GCA_036399735.1 Telluria sp.
CTGCGCCTGTCGGCTCCTTCGCATGACGCGGCCAGCGCCAGCGGGAGCGAGCGGCGCCTGATCGGCGAGTCGGCCGTGGTGCAATCGCTGCGCAGCCAGATTGCGCGCCTGGCACGCTCCATGGCGCCGGTCGCCATTACGGGCGAATCGGGCAGCGGCAAGGAATTGGCCGCGCGCGAGATCCATGCCCAGAGCACGCGCGCCAGCAAACCGTTCATCGCCGTCAATTGCGGCGCGATTCCGGAAAATCTGATGGAAGCCGAATTCTTTGGCTACCGCAAGGGCGCCTTCACCGGTGCCGCCGATGACCGCGAAGGCTTCTTCCAGGCGGCTAACGGCGGTACCCTGATGCTCGATGAAGTGGCGGACCTGCCGCTGCCGATGCAGGTCAAGCTGCTGCGTGCGATCCAGGAGCGGCGGGTGCGCAAGATCGGCGCCACCGCCGAAGAGCCGGTCGATGTACGCTTGATCAGTGCCACCCACCAGAACCTGGCCCAGTGCGTGGAAGCGGGCAAATTTCGGCAGGATCTGTTTTATCGTCTGAACGTGATCGAACTGTCGGTGCCGCCCCTGCGCGAGCGCAGCGACGATCTGGCCGTACTGACAGCGGCCATCCTGGCCCGCCTGGCCGGTCCCGGCCAGCAGGCCCGTCTCGGGGCCGGGGTACTGGACACCCTGCGCGCCTATTCCTTCCCCGGCAATGTGCGGGAGCTGGAAAATGTGCTGGAGCGGGCATTGGCGTTTGCCAACGATGGCTTGATCGAGGTCGGCGACCTGTCGCTCAAGGGGGCGCGCGTCAGCGAGCCGCCGCCGGTCCGGGACAGTGACGCGGGCGCCGTACCGCCGGCCGCAGCAGCGGCGTCGACAGCGGTACCCGCCCCCGCCCCCGCACCCGCACCGGCCCCCGCATCGGTACCCGGCGCGCTGCCCCATTCCCTGCCCGACTATCTGAACCAGATAGAGCGCGACATCATCCTGCGGGCCCTGGTCCAGACCCAGTACAACCACACCCAGGCAGCGCAACTGCTGGGCATCAGCTTGCGCCAGCTGCGCTATCAGATGCACAAGCTGGACATCCAGGACCCCCAGTCCTGATTGAAAAGCGGCGCGGCAGGCGCTGTACTTACCCGCAAAAACATCCGCAAAAAGCGCACATTGTTGCATGCGGGTGAGTGCGCGCTAACCCCGCGATGCCCCTGTTGACGGGCCTTACAAATGTCAAGGCCGCGCACGCGAATAAATGTCAAAAAAATTAGGATGTTGATTCCAGATAGCTATTGCGCCGCTTTCGGGTAGCCACTACAATTAGTTCTCCAATTTGATCAACGCACTAGATGTAGTAGGTGCCTAGAGAACTTCAGCCAATATGCATAACGCCGCTGCCTTTGAAGAAATTGCACAGAAGATAGCGACTTTTACCCCGAAATAAGGAATTTTCCTGCCAGGCACCCCTGGTGGGATGCCTTGTTTTTGCTTTTAAATAGTGTGTAGACGGACCGGTCCATCCCGACAGTCCACTTGTTATAACAATCGGCGCAGCACGACTGCAAGCCGTTCCAGGAGGTCCCATGCAGACAACCCAAGATACTTCGATCAATCCATTGCACGTCACACCTGGAACCGCCGGTCCCGCAGTTGACAGTAACCCGGCCGCGATCGCGGCCAGCGGCGACTACCGCATCATCCGCCGCAACGGCGCCGTGGTCGCCTTCGAGCCTTCCAAAATCGCCGTCGCCGTGACCAAGGCCTTCCTGGCCGTCAACGGTGGCCAGGGCGCCGCCTCCGCGCGCATCCGCGAACTGGTCGAGCAGCTGACCGGCGCCGTGGTGGCCGCCCTGGTGCGCCGCCAGCCATCGGGCGGCACTTTCCACATCGAAGACGTGCAGGACCAGGTTGAACTGTCGCTGATGCGTTCGGGCGAACATGACGTGGCCCGTGCCTACGTGCTGTACCGCGCCAAGCACATGGAAGAGCGCCGCCTGCAGAAAGAAGCTGCAGGCGTGTCGGCCACCGTGTCGGCGCCGCAGATTCACGTGATGGACGGCGGCGTGCGCCGCCCGCTCGACATGCAGCAAGTGCGCGACCTGATCAACGCTGCCTGCGTCGGCCTGGAAAAACACGTCGATGCCGACGCCATCCTGGCTGAAACCATCAAGAACCTGTACGACGGCGTGCCAGTCGAAGAACTGCACAAGTCGGCAATTCTGGCCGCGCGCGCGCTGATGGAAAAAGACCCGGCCTATTCGCAGGTCACCGCCCGCATCCTGCTGCACACCATCCGCAAGGAAGTGTTCGGCCAGGAAGTGCCACAGGCAAAAGCGGCAGCGCACTATATAGAGTACTTCCCGCAGTACATCGCCAAGGGCATCGCCAACGAACTGCTCGACCCGGCCCTGGCCACCTTCGACCTGGCCAAGCTGGCCCGCGCCCTGGTTGCCGACCGTGACCTGCAGTTCGGCTACATCGGCCTGCAAACCCTGTACGACCGCTACTTCCTGCACGTGCGCGACATCCGCATCGAAATGCCGCAGGCCTTCTACATGCGCGTGGCCATGGGCCTGTCGCTGCGCGAAGAAAACCGCGAAGCGCGCGCCATCGAGTTCTACAACCTGCTGTCGTCGTTTGACTTCATGAGCTCGACCCCGACCCTGTTCAACTCGGGCACCCTGCGTTCGCAGCTGTCGTCGTGCTACCTGACCACCGTCTCGGACGATCTGGAAGGCATTTACGACGCGATCAAGGAAAACGCCCTGCTGGCCAAGTTTGCCGGCGGCCTGGGCAACGACTGGACCCCGGTGCGTGCGCTGGGCGCCCACATCAAGGGCACCAACGGCAAGTCGCAAGGCGTGGTGCCGTTCCTGAAAGTGGTCAACGACACTGCCGTGGCAGTCAACCAGGGCGGCAAGCGCAAGGGCGCAGTCTGCGCCTACCTGGAAACCTGGCACATGGACATCGAGGAATTCCTCGACCTGCGCAAGAACACGGGCGACGACCGCCGCCGCACCCACGACATGAACACCGCCAACTGGATCCCGGACATGTTCATGAAGCGCGTGATGGAAAAAGGCGACTGGACCCTGTTCTCGCCATCGGACTGCCCGGACCTGCATGACAAGGTCGGCCGCGCTTTCGAAACCGCCTACCTAGCGTACGAAGCCAAAGCCGCTGCCGGCGAAATCCGTGTCTTCAAGAAGGTCGCGGCCCTGGACCTGTGGCGCAAGATGCTGTCGATGCTGTTTGAAACCGGCCACCCATGGATCACCTTCAAGGATCCGTGCAACATCCGTTCGCCGCAGCAGCACACCGGCGTGGTCCACAGCTCGAACCTGTGCACCGAGATCACCCTGAACACCGGTCCGGACGAAATCGCGGTCTGCAACCTGGGTTCGGTGAACATGCCTGCGCACATGAAAGAAGGCAAGCTGGACGCCGTCAAGCTGCAAAAGACCGTGCGCACCGCGATGCGCATGCTCGACAACGTGATCGACATTAACTACTACGCCGTCGACAAGGCGCGCAATTCGAACCTGCGCCACCGTCCGGTCGGTCTGGGCATCATGGGCTTCCAGGATTGCCTGCACATGATGCGCGTGCCGTACTCCTCGCAGCAGGCTGTCGAATTTGCCGACCGCTCGATGGAAGCGGTGTGCTACTACGCCTACCTGGCCTCGACCGAGCTGGCTGAAGAGCGCGGCCGCTACGAATCCTACGAGGGTTCGCTGTGGAGCCGTGGCATCCTGCCGCAGGATTCGATCAAGCTGCTGGCCGAAGAGCGCGGCGGCTACCTGGAACAGGATACCTCCGAAGCGATGGACTGGTCGGTGGTGCGCGAGCGCATCAAGCAGTTCGGCATGCGTAACTCGAACTGCGTGGCGATTGCCCCAACTGCCACGATCTCGAACATCATCGGCGTGTCGGCCTGTATCGAACCGACCTTCCAGAACCTGTACGTGAAGTCCAACCTGTCCGGCGAATTTACCGAAATCAATTCTTACCTGGTGCGTGACCTGAAGGCGCGCGATCTGTGGGACGAAGTGATGATCGCCGACCTGAAGTACTTCGACGGCTCGCTGGCCAAGATCGACCGCATCCCGCAAGACCTGCGTGATATTTACGCTACTGCCTTCGAAGTCTCGCCGACCTGGCTGGTGGAAGCCGCATCGCGCCGCCAGAAGTGGATCGACCAGGCCCAGTCGCTGAACATCTACATGGCTGGCGCTTCGGGCAAGAAGCTCGACGAGACCTACAAGCTGGCCTGGCTGCGCGGCTTGAAGACCACCTACTACCTGCGCACCATTGCAGCGACCCACATGGAGAAATCGACTTCCAAGACCGGCGCGCTGAACGCGGTGGCAGTGGACGGCGGCATGTCGGCGTCGGCCCTGAGCGCGGCAGCAGCTGCCACGGCAGCGGCAGCACCGGCGGTGGAAGAGGGCGCAGCCTGCTACCTGCGTCCGGGCGATGATGGCTTCGAGGAATGCGAAGCCTGCCAGTAAGAGTAAACTAGCGGCATGGAAGGGTCTGCGGACCTTTTCAGTGCCGCAACGAAATAACGAATTGCATAAACAAGAGGAATACCACTATGTTGTCCTGGGACGATGAAGCAGCAAGCGCGCCAGCCGCGCGCCCACCAATGCCAGTGAACGCCAGCGAAGCAGTGCCGGAAGAAGCGGTTGCCAAGCGCGTACACGCCGACGACAAGCGCATCATCAACGGCAAGACCGACGTCAACCAGCTGGTGCCGTTCAAGTACAAATGGGCCTGGGACAAGTACCTGGCCGGCTGCGCCAACCACTGGATGCCGCAGGAAGTGAACATGCAGCGCGACATCGAGCTGTGGAAAAACCCGAGCGGCCTGACCGACGACGAGCGCCGTCTGGTCAAGCGCAACCTGGGCTTTTTCGTCACCGCCGACTCGCTGGCCGCCAACAATATCGTGCTGGGCACCTACCGCCACATCACTGCGCCGGAATGCCGCCAGTACCTGCTGCGCCAGGCCTTCGAAGAAGCCATCCACACCCACGCCTACCAGTACATCGTCGAGTCGCTGGGCCTGGATGAAGCCGAGATCTTCAACGCCTACAACGAAGTCAAGTCGATCCGCGACAAGGACGAGTTCCTGATTCCGTTCATCAATACCCTGACCGATCCGGCCTTCACCACCGGCACCATCGAAAACGACCAGAAGCTGCTCAAGTCGCTGATCGTATTCGCCTGCCTGATGGAAGGCCTGTTCTTCTACGTGGGCTTCACCCAGATCCTGGCGCTGGGCCGCCAGAACAAGATGATGGGCGCGGCCGAGCAGTATCAATACATCCTGCGCGATGAATCGATGCACTGCAACTTCGGTATCGACCTGATCAACACGATCAAGATGGAAAACCCGCTGCTGTGGACCCCGGCCTTCAAGGACGAGATCAAGCAGCTGTTCCTGAAAGCGGTGGACCTGGAATACGCCTACGCCGAAGACACCATGCCACGCGGCGTGCTGGGTCTGAACGCGACCATGTTCAAGGGTTACCTGCGTTTCATCGCGAATCGCCGCGCCCAGCAGATCGGCCTGGACGCGCTGTTCGCCCAGGAAGAAAATCCATTCCCATGGATGAGCGAGATGATCGACCTGAAGAAAGAGCGTAACTTCTTCGAGACGCGTGTGACCGAGTACCAGACCGGCGGCGCGCTGAACTGGGAATAAGTCTTCCCACTGCCTGACCCGCAACGCCCGCATGGCAGCGTCCCGACGCTGCCATGCGGGCGTTGTCGTTTTGCGGCTTCCCTGTTTGCATAAAAACTTGTTTTTTGTTAAACCGTCGGTTAGTCTGCTATCGCCTGTTTATCGAGGTAAATGAAAAATAACGAAAATCATTTCAATCCGGGGAAATATGACAACTGCAAAGCAATCTGCGAGCGCACTGCGCGCGCTCCTGACGGCAGCCGCAATTGCTGCCAGCGGCTTCTTGACGGGCTGCGCCAACATGTATGTGGATACCGCGACCAAAGAAGTGCCGGTAAGCGCAATGAAGAAGCCGGCCCAGCTGAAACCAACCGCGATCAACTTCGAATTCCAGACCAAGGGCGAGCCGAATGCACGCGCCACCGCCGCCCTCAAGGACAGCGTTAACGCCCAGGCGGCCCAGACCGGCCTGTTCGGGCCGGCCACCGACACCGGGTCGGCCATGCTGACGATCGCGCTCAACAACATCCCGCTGACCGACGACGCCGCCGCCAAAGGCTTCGCCACCGGACTGACCTTTGGCCTGGCCGGCACCGCCGTCACCGACGGCTATGTCTGCACCGTCAGCTACCTGCCCGCCGGTCAGACGACGCCGATTGTGAAGACGGCCCGCCACGCGATCCACACCACGCTCGGCAACGCCAGCCCGCCGCCAGGCGCCGGCGCCCCCGTCGACGCCGACACCGCAGTGCGGACCATGACGCGTGCCGTGATCAGCACTGCCCTGCGTGACCTCTCCCTCGATCCATCTTTCAACTAAGGACTTACACATGACCTCCATCTTCCGTCTGGCCGCCATCGCTGCCGTTGCCGCCGTCGCCGTTCAACTGACCGGCTGCGCCAATCTGGCGATGTCCCCGCCATCGGCCAACATGGCCACCACGACCAAGCTGCGCCAAGCTGGCGCCGCACCGGCGGCAGTGGGCACCTTCAAAGCCGGCGCCGAAAAATCGGTGCGCGACGACGCGATCAATATGCGCGGCAGTAACAGCGTTGCGGCACCTGGCGGCTCGTTCGCCCAGTACCTGGCCGACACGCTGAAAGTCGAACTGAAGTCGGCCGGCCTGCTTGACCCGGCCTCGCCCGCCGTTATCACCGGCACCCTGACCCAGAACGATATCGACGCCGCGATCGGCACCGGTACCGCCAAGTTGGGCGCACGCTTTGTCGTCACGCGCGCCGGCGCGGTCAAGTACGATCGCGAAGTGGTCGTCAACGGCGAATGGGAATCGTCGTTCATGGCTGCCGCTGCTATCCCGCTGGCAGCGAGCAACTACGAAGGCCTGTATCGCAAGCTGATCGCCAAGCTGGTCGACGACGCAGCCTTCCGCGCCGCGCTCGCGCCGCAGTAAGCAGTCGGCGCGTCGCTGAACGCGACGCGAAAACAATGCCGTCCGCGCCCTCGAGGTGCCGGCGGCATTTTTGCTTTTGTGCGCGCCGCGTTCAACTTGTGGAAAATTCCCAACGCTTTATCGTCGTGCGCCGCGCCGCGTGCGAAATTTTTTTCGCGCGCGTTGGCGACGCCGGTGCGCGTCGCCGCCGCTCCGCCGGTGCGTCAACGCGACGGCTTTTTCAGGCTCGCGCCGACGCCCAAAAGTGCTTCCTGTTGCGTGCCGCGCGCGCTGCTCGCCACCGTTTTCGCGCACACCTGCAGCGCTGGGAGCGATGATTTCAGCACCGCCGCAACCTCGACGCGCGCGCCATTTTCCGGTGCCGGACGCGCCCCTTCGGCGCCGCTCGCGTGCGCGCCGGCGGGCATGCAGCGACCGCAATCGGCTGTACATCGAGCGCTTTGGCAGCGTCAATTCGCGCCTGAAAGTGCGGCGCTGCGGCGCATGTGCGATGCACGATTGCGCGCTGCGCCGGCAGTGCGCAGAAAAAAATATGCAGACGAATCAATGCATTGCACATGAAGTGGTGATGAATCGGTGGTTCACGCAGGCGTCGCTGACTGTCTCGGCGCGGTCGTTCTCCAGGCCCGCGCTTGTGCATGCGCGCGCGCCGCGCGGCGCCGGCGCAAGTCCGGTTCGGGCGCCCGCCGCGCGGCGCACGCTGGCGCTGCGCTGACCGTTTTCACGCGCACGCGGCGCGCACTTTTGGCATGCGCGCTGCGCCGCGCGCGCGCACTTCGATGTGCTTTGCGTGTGCGTACGCGCGCGCGAAAAAAACGCGCGGCGAAGCGCGGCCAATACTGCCGCGCGACGCGAAAAATCGCTGCGATGAGCGCGCTGAAAACACCAAAATCAAATCGTCTTATGTGCGTTGGGCGCGTCCGCTGCAAAAAAAAGTAAACGAATCAGCGCGTGCCAGTTGCGCACTGACAAGGTTTTCGTGTACTTTACGTGATTGAATTTGTCAAAACGTGAACGCGCCTTTTTTTACCGCGCACTGAGACAGACGAGACGATAAAAATAGGAAGCTGATTCAAACAGATATGCACTTAAATTCGACGAAAAAAAATAGCCGCACTGCCTGATTCTGTTCAGGCATGGCGGCTTTTTCTTTTCTGCGATGTGCAGGTCGGTGAGGCAAGCAGCTTACTGGAAACACCCGATGTGTCCTCCGAAGTCTGGAGGACGAAAGCTGAAGTGCTGCAAAAGTGAGGAGTTGCAGCAGTTCAGCTGGTGCCGAATTCATTAGCATAAACAGGGAACACGTTTGTGCCGATGAATAATTCGCCTGACCTCGTTACGGGTCGGACGGGTTTTAATCTTGTAGCGTGATTTTTTCCCATCGCAGATGAAGGAGAACCCAAATGGCAACAGCCGCTAAGAAACCTGCAGCAAAAAAGCCAGCCGCGAAAGCAGCTGCCGACAAACCAGCCAAGAAAGTCGCCGCTAAACCAGCAGCGAAAGCCGCCGCCAAGCCAGCAGCGAAGCCAGCCGCCAAAAAAGCAGCAGCCAAGCCAGCAGCAAAGAAAGCAGCAGCGAAACCAGCCGCTAAAAAAGCAGCTGCCAAGCCAGCCGCTAAAAAGGCAGCAGCCAAGCCTGTAGCGAAAAAAGCCGCAGCCAAGCCAGCAGCGAAAAAAGCCGCAGCGAAGCCAGCAGCTAAAAAAGCCGCAGCAAAGCCAGTAGCGAAAAAAGCCGCAGCAAAGCCAGCAGCTAAAAAAGCCGCTAAGCCAGCAGCGAAGAAAGCAGCAGCAAAGCCAGCAGCCAAAAAAGCCGCAGCCAAGCCAGCAGCAAAAAAAGCCGTAGCCAAAAAACCAGCAGCATCTAAAGCAGCAGCGAAGCCAGCGGCCAAGCCAGCAGCAAAAAAGGTGGCGGCTAAGCCAGCAGCAAAAAAGCCGGTTAAGGCTGCGGCAAAGCCAGCAGCCAAGGCAGCAGCGCCAGCAGCCAAGCCAGCAGTGAAAAAGGCCGCCCCTAAAAAGGCAGCCGCACCAAAGGCAGCAGCACCGGCACCAAAGCCAGCACCAGCTCCTGCGCCAGCAGCGGCTGCGCCAGCAGCACCAGCACCAGCGGCCAAAACCGTTCTGGCGCCAGCAGCAGCATGGCCATTCCCGACCAGCAGCCGTCCGTAATTGGCAGGCTGTGCCTGAATAAGGCAAAATACCGCTGTGTGACACCTGTCACACAGCGGTATTTTTTTAAGGAGTCCCTGTGCTCAGTATTCTCCAGTTGATCGTCGATGCCGTGGCCACCATTCTCGGTGGCGTTCTGTTGCTCCGCTTCTGGATGCAGGCGATCCGCGTTCGCCCACCCGCTTCGGTGGCGCAATTCACCTTCACCCTGTCGGACTGGCTGGTGCGCCCGATGCGCCGGATTGTGCCGGGTGTGGGCGGATACGACTGGGCCAGTCTGATTGGCGCCTTCCTGGTGGTGGCGCTGGCAACCTCGATTTATCTTTTGAGTCCGGCTGCGGATCTGGAAACCGTGGCCAAGCTGGCGCTGTACCGTTTCCTGACCTGGATCCTGTACGGCTTCATGGCGCTGCTGATCGTCGAAGCGGTATTTAGCTGGATCAACCCGCACGCGCCTCTGGCGCCGTTTGTGCGGGCCCTGAACGACCCCTTGCTGCGCCACTTGCGGCGCATTGTCCCGCCGCTGGGCGGAATTGACTTCTCGATGCTGGTTGCACTGATCCTGTTGCAGATCTTCCAGATCCTGCTGGCGATGCTGTTCGGCTACCGGTGAGCGCATGGTGTAGCGCTGTGCCGGGCGGCTTGCGGCTGACGGTGCAGATCACGCCCAATGCCAAACAAACGGAAGCCATCGGCGTGCTGGACGACGCGCTGAAACTGCGGCTGCAGGCGCAGCCGGTCGAAGGCAAAGCCAACGAAGCGCTGATCAAATTTCTGGCCAGGGCGCTGGGATTGCCGCGCAGTGCGGTCAGCATCAGCCATGGCCACACCAGCAAGAAAAAGCGGATCGCGATCCAATCCACCGGCTTGACCCCTGCAAACGCCGAACGTCTGCTGCTCCCATCCCTCTAGCCGCAAACAAAAACGGGGTCAGACCTCACACCAAAAATGTTTTTCAATTGAGGTCTGACCCCGATTGTGCAATTTTTAGTAGCGGTAGCCGAAGGCGGATTCGAATTTGTCGGCGATCTGGGCGGCGGTGGCGACGTGGTTCTGGCCGCCGGTGTGGGCGATCTTGATGGCGCCCATGACGCTGGCCAGGCGGCCCGTGGTTGGCCAGTCGTAGCCGTTGACGATGCCGAACAGCAGGCCGGCGCGGAAGGCGTCGCCGCAACCGGTCGGATCGACCACGGCGTCGGCTTTGACACAGGCGATCTCGTGGCGCTCACCATTGGCGTAAATTTCAGACCCTTTTTCTCCGCGCGTGATGATCAGTGCGTCCAGGCGGCCGGCAATGTCAGGCAGCGTCAGACCGGTACGGTCCATCAGCATTTCGAATTCGTAGTCGTTGGCGGCAACATAGCTCGCTTCGTTGATGAATTCGATCAGTTCGGCGCCGCTGAACATCGGCAATTGCTGGCCCGGGTCGAACATGAAGGGGATTTTTTGCTCGGCGCAATCCTTGGCGTGCTTGAGCATGCCGTCGCGGCCGTCCGGGGCAATGATCGCAACCCGCAGCGAACCGGCATCGGCAACGTTGCTCTCGTGCGAGAACTGCATCGCACCGGGATGGAAGGCGTTGATCTGATTGTTGTCCAGGTCGGCCGTGACGAAGCACTGCGCCGTGTAGGCGTGGCCGATCTTGCGGATCGCACGGGTGGAAATGCCCAGGGTCTCGAAACGCTCGAGGTATTCGCCGCCATCCTGGCCGATGGTGGCCATGATCAGCGGGTCGCCGCCCAGCATCTTGAGGTTGTAAGCGATGTTGGCCGCGCAACCGCCGTATTCGGTGCGCAGGGTCGGCACCAGGAACGAGACGTTCACCTTGTGCAGCTGGTCGGCCAGCAAGGTCTCGCCGAAGCGGCCGTGGTACTGCATGATTTTGTCGAACGCGAGCGAGCCGCAGATCAGGGTGGTCTTGGTCATGGAATGCCTTATGGATAGAAAACGGCAACGTGGAAGCCGGACGCTTTCAGTTGTTTCAGTTCGAAATGGATCTTGACCGCCTGCTCGGAGGTCGCGCCAAACCCTTTCGCCGGCGGCACTGTGGCGGGCAGGTATTGCGCTGGCGTGAACACGCGCCGCACCAGCGGCTTGTCGTTGGCATCGGTCAGCTCGAGATGGATGTACGGCCACGCCTGCGCCAGGCCGCTTTCGTTGCGTAGCAGCGTGGTCAGCACAAAGGTGTTCTGACCCAGCGATTGCAGTTCCGGCGCTTCGATCTTGAGCGCATCGAGCTGCGCCGGCAATTCGATCTTGCAGCGCAGAACGGCGCAGCCCGCGGTCATCGCCGGTTTCAATGCAGGATACTTCGCCACGAGCACGTTACGGAAGGTGGTGATGCCCTGCGCCAGCAGCGCCAGCGCCAGCACCACGGTGCCGAGCGCAAGCATGATGGTGCGGCGGCGCGATGCCAATTCTTTCTCGCGCGCGAGACGGACAAATTCGGGTTCGTCCGCTTCCGGGTCCGGCACTGGCGGCTGCGTTGCAACGGCCGCGATACTGACCGGCTCCGCGTCTTCGATGACCGGATCGGGCGCCGCCGATTCGCGCAGCAGCGGCAAAGGACCGGACTCGAGGTCGGCCACCACTTCCACTGGCGCGACTTCCTCGATGGCAGGTTCTGGCTCGGCTGGAAGTTCGGGCTCGGCTTCGGCTTCGGCCTCGGGCGCCGGTGCCGGCTCGACGGCGGGCGGCGGCAGTTGACTGTGCGCGTCGGCGGAGGAGAATTCGACTTCGTCGCTCACCGACAATTCGAACGACTCGACCGGCGCCGGCTCGAGATCGAGTTCGTAATGTGCCTCGTCCGGGGATAAGCTGCCCAGTTCGGTGTCCGGACCGGGTTCGAAGGTGGCCGGCGCGACGGGGGCAGCGGCCGGCGCCGGCTCGTCAGTCTCGACATACCCTTCGGGGTCGCTCAGGTCGTAATCGAGCTCGTATCCGGGCGGCAGGCGCACCGGTCCGTTCACTTCGGACGCGTCCGGCGCAGCGTCGGCAAGCTGTTCAACCGGCGTGGCGTCTGGCAGCGCTGCGCCCTCGAGCCTGTGCTCGGCTTCGATCACAGGCTCGGCCGCGATGACCGGCTCGGTTTCCATGGCGGGTGCTGCTTCGATGACCGGTTCGGCGTCGATCA
>DASWMN010000099.1:0-12281 GCA_036399735.1 Telluria sp.
CTCAATTCCGAAACAGTTGCAGAATTGAGGTCTGACCCCGATTGTGCAAGGTTTCAGAGCTTGATTGTGCCGTCAGTGCAGGCCCTGCCGACCGCGCAAGAGTACTGGCGCTGGCACTGGCGCGCCTGGTAGCGTTTGGCGCTACCGTCCGGATCGCACTGCGCTTGTGAAAGCGCCTGAAACCTTGCAAAATCGGGGTCAGACCTCAATTCCGAAACAATTGCAGAATTGAGGTCTGACCCCGATTTTGAAACTTTTTAGAGGGCGATGGTGCCGTCGATGACGGTGACGCTGTGGCCGCCGATCCAGGGAGCGCCGTCGCGGTAGCGCACCTGGATCCGGCCATCGCATTGCAGCAGCGTGCCCTGGCGCGCGTGGTAGCCACCGGCCAGGCCATCGGGATAGCCCTGCGCTTGCAGCACTCTTGCGATGCAGGCATTGGCGCTGCCGGTGACGGGGTCTTCGGCCAGTTGGCCCTGCTTGGTGAACAGCGCCCGTACTTCGTAGTCGGCCGGGCCGCCCGCTTCGTGCTTGCCATACATGGCGATCCCCACCACGCCCTGCCGCATGAAGCCGGCCAGGCCGGCGGCATCCACCTGCGCGTCCAGACAGGCCTGCGCGTCATGCATGCGCACCACCAGCCAGCCGATCCCCATGGTGGCGATCAGCGGCGCAGGATCGAAGCAGATCTGATCGCTGTGCAGCGTGGCAGCCAGCGCCGGGAACAGGCTCGGATGCAGCGCCTGCAGCTGCGCTTCGGGCGAATGGAAGGCCAGCGCGCCGTCCGCGCCTATATCGATCGGCACCAGCCCGACCCCACATTCCTGGATCAGGCGCCCGGGCGTTTTGGGCTGGAGCCCGGCTTCGAGCAGTGCATGGGCGGTGCCCAGGGTCGGATGGCCGGCGAAGGAAAATTCGGTGCCGGGCGAGAAAATGCGCACCCGGTAGTCGGCCAAGGGCGAAGTCGGTGGCAACACGAAGGTGGTTTCGGACAGATTGGTCCAGCGTGTCAGCGCGTGCATCTGTGCCTCGGGCAGACCGTCGCCATCGAGCACGACGGCAAGCGGATTGCCCAGCAGCGGCACGCGCGTGAAAACGTCAACCTGCTTGAACCGGCGTGCCGCCGGCATGCGTGCTTATTCCTCCTGCGAGACTTCAGCCGGCCAGTCGCGGATGTAAGCCTTGAGCATGCGGTTTTCGAAGTTCTGCGCTTCCAGCATGGCGCGCGCCACGTCGTAGAATGAAATCACACCGAGCAGCGTGCGCGCATTCATGACCGGCAGGTAGCGTGCGTGTTTTTCGAGCATCATGCGGCGCACTTCGTTGACCTCGGTATCCGGGGTCACGGTGATCGGGTGGTCGTCCATGTGCTTGCGCACGGTGTCGGTGCCGATCGCGCCGCCGTTCTTGTGCAGCACCTTGATCACTTCACGGAAGGTCAGCATGCCGACCAGATCGCCAAATTCCATGACCACCAGCGAGCCAATGTCCTTTTCGGCCATGGTGTTGACAGCCTCGACCAGCGGCATATCCGGGGTGGCGGTGTACAGGATGTTGCCCTTGACTTGAAGAATTTCCGAGACTTTCATGGTGGCCGCCCTTGTCTGATGAGGTATTTGGTGAGTTGTTTTTATAAGCCTTTGCTCCGAATGTAGCGTAAGCTTGGCGAAAAATCCAGCATTGCGATTAATCAAACTTTCGCGCGCTTCCAGATCGCCATCCACGCTATTTTAGCTAGGAAACCATTCTTTTGTGCGGCATGGGCGTGCTACGATTCGCGCCATCCTTTTGCAACCAGATGAGTCCACCATGAGCGGTCCTCGATACCCCGGCTTCGACACCATGTCGCTGCATGCCGGCGCCACGCCCGATCCGGCCACCGGCGCCCGTGCCACCCCCGTCTATTTCACCTCGTCCTTCGCCTTCAAGGATTCCGACCACGCCGCCTCGCTGTTCAATATGGAGCGCGCTGGCCACGTGTATTCACGCATCTCGAATCCGACCAACGCGGTGCTGGAAGAGCGCATCGCCGCCCTCGAAGGCGGCGTGGCGGGGATTGCCACCGCCAGCGGCCAGGCCGCCATGTTCCTCGGTCTGGCCACCATCGCCGGCGCCGGCTCGCACATCGTGGCTTCGCGCGCGCTGTACGGCGGCTCGCAAAATCTGCTGGGCTACACGCTCAAGCGCTTCGGCATCGAAACCACCTTTGTCGACCCGCGCGACCACGCTGCCTGGCGCGATGCCATCCGTCCCAACACCAAGGTGCTGTTTGCCGAAACGCTGGGCAACCCGGGCCTGGACGTGCTCGACATCGCGGCCGTGGCCGACATCGCCCATGCCGCGCACCTGCCGCTGATGGTCGATTCGACCTTCACCACCCCGTATCTGCTGCGCCCTTTCGAGCATGGCGCCGATCTGGTGTTCCACTCCGCGACCAAGTTCCTGTGCGGGCATGGCACCGCGATCGGCGGCCTGCTGGTCGACGGCGGCACTTTCGACTGGCAGGCAGCCTACGAACAAAGCGGCCGCTTTGCCGAATTATGCGAGCCGTATGACGGCTTCCATGGCATGGTGTTCGCCGAAGAATCGACCGTGGCGGCGTTTTCCCTGCGCGCCCGGCGCGAGGGCCTGCGCGATTTCGGCGCCGTCATGAGCCCCCATAACGCCTTCGCCGTGCTGCAAGGGATCGAGACCCTGAGCCTGCGCATGGAGCGCCACGTGGCCAACACGCGCAAGGTGGTCGACTTCCTGCTCGCGCACCCGGCGGTCGAATCGGTCTCCTACCCGGAACTCGATTCCCACCCCGATTACGCACTGGCCAAGCGCCTGCTGCCAAAAGGCAGTGGCGCCGTCTTCTCCTTCAGCCTGAAAGGCGAACGCGCCGCCGGCCGCCGTTTTGTCGACGGCCTGAAAGTGTTTTCCCATCTGGCCAACGTGGGCGACGCCAAATCGCTGGTAATCCACCCTGCGTCCACCACCCACTTCCGGGTGCCGGCCGACCAGCTGGTCAAGTCCGGCATCAGCGAAGGGACAATGCGCCTGTCGGTGGGGCTGGAAGACGTCGATGATCTGATCGAAGACCTGACGCGCGGCCTGAAGCTGTCGCAGAAGGGAGCTGCGGCATGATCGTCACCGTACAAGACGCGCCAGCTTATTTCTACACCGGTGGCAAGGCGCCCGACCCCGCCCGCCCGAGCGTGATCTTCATCCATGGCGCCCAGAACGACCATTCCGTCTGGTGCCTGCAGACGCGCTACTTTGCCCACCATGGCTTCAACGTGCTGGCGCTCGACTTGCCGGGGCACGGCCGCAGCAAAGGCGCGGCCAAACGCAGCGTGGAAGAGATGGCGGACTGGGTGCTGGCGCTGATGGACGCGGCCGGCGTGGAGCAGGCCATGATGGTCGGGCACAGCATGGGGTCCCTGATCGCGCTGGAAGCATCGCACCGGGCACCGCAGCGCGTCACCCGCCTGGCGCTGGTCGGCACCACCTACCCGATGAAGGTGTCGGACGCCCTGCTCGCCACTTCGCGCGACAATGAAGCAGCGGCGATCGACATGGTGAATATTTTTTCGCATTCGTCGATGGCGCAAAAGCCGTCGTGCCCCGGTCCCGGCTTTTCCACCATGGGTGGCGCCCGGCGCCTGATGCAGCGCATGTCGCAGATTAATCCCGCGCAGCTGTTCCATACCGATTTTTATGCCTGCAACGCCTACGCCAACGGCGAAGCCGCGGCGCAGGCGGTGCGCTGTCCGGTCCTGTTCCTGTTCGGGTCCCTGGACCAGATGACGCCAGCGCGCTCGACCAAGACCCTGACAGCAGCCATCGCCCACGGCAAAGTAGTGCAGGTCGCCGCCGGCCACCAGTTGATGGCGGAGCAGCCCGATGCCGTCCTCGACACCCTCTTCGCGTTCGCCACCGGGAGCCCGCCATGAACCAGCGCTACACCAGTTTCAGCCAGTTCTATCCCTATTACCTGACCCAGCATGCAGACCGCATTTGCCGCCGTACGCATTTCATCGGCAGCAGCGGCGCGCTGGCCTTTCTGGCGGCGCTGATCGCCACCGGAAACAGCTGGTGGATTGTGGCGGCGCTGGTGTCGGGCTATGGCGGCGCGTGGATCGGCCATTTTGTCTACGAGAAGAACCGCCCTGCCTCGTTTGCGCAGCCGCTCTACTCGTTTCGCGCCGACTGGGTCATGTACTGGCAGATGCTGACCGGGAAACTGAGCTGGTAAAGTATCGCCCTCGCCCAGGCGGGGGCCTGTTCCAGGCTAGCGCGATGCCGGCACCGGCGTGGCTTCTGCGCTGGCCGTTGGCGACTGCAGCCCGGAGGCGCTGCCAAAATGCTCGGCCAGGGTCTGATGCAAACCGCCTTCCACCGCCTCCTCCACCTGGCGCGCCAGCGCGCTGGTATCGAGCGTCAAGGGCGAGCCCGCATCCAGATCCAGCGCCTTGGCCGCATCGACCGCGGTGCCGCTGAAAACGAACAGGCGGTACACATCCGACAGCCGCAATTTGTGCACGTTGACCAGCAAAATCCAGTTATCGGCCCCTTCGCGGGCCCGTTTGCCCCAGCGCGAACGGGTCGTTACCTCGTCCTGCACCCGGCCGACCCAGCCCACGCGCAGCATCTTTTCCAGCAGCGTCGTCATCTCGTCGTAGCCGAAACGGGTGTGGGCGCGAATCGCGGCCGATGACACCAGCGCCGTGTCATTCGACTGCGCGCTGCCATGCAGAACCTTGAGGATGGCCATGGCATCGACAAACGCGCCGCCCGGCACCGGCCGGTACCACCAGCGTTCGTACTTCACCACCGGCAGCGCGGCCGTGATCAGGGCGCCGATCAGGGTGATCATCCACGACAGATAGATCCACAGCAGGAACAGCGGCAGCGCCGCCAGCGCACCGTAAATCACCGCATAGGTCGGGAACTGGCGGATGAACATGGCGAACAGGCGCTTGGCGATTTCAAAGGCGATCGCGGCCACCACGCCGCCCCAGACGGCATCGCGCCAGTCCACGTGGCGGTTCGGCACCGCCATGTACAGCAGCGTGTAGCCGCCCGTGGTCAGGGCCACGGAAATGAGGGTGTACAGGATGCCGCTGGCCAGCGGCACCGCCTTGGCCAGGCCGCTGGTGGCCACGAACAGCTGCGACGAAGCCGAGATCGACAAGCCGAACAGCAGTGGGCCGAGCGTGACCAGGGCCCAGTAAATCATGATGCGCTGGCCGAGCGGGCGCACGCGCCTGACGCGCCAGATCTGGTTGAAGGCGCGTTCGATCATCCCCATCATCGCCGCCGAGGTGAACAGCAGCGCGACCGCACCCACCGCCGACAGGCTCTTGGCCTTGCTGGCGAACTGGGTCAGGTTGTTGATGACGGTATTGGCGATCCCCTTCGGCATCATGGTCTGCACGAAGTAAGCGTCCATCGACGCGCGGAAATTGGTAAAGATCGGGAAGGTGGTAAACAGCGCCAGGATGATCGTCAGCAGCGGCACCAGGGCCAGCGTGGTGGTAAACGTCAGGCTGCCTGCCACTTGCTGCAGCTTTTCCTCATTGAGGCGACGGCGCGCGAAATACAGCAGGTCGCGCGCTTCGCTCCACGTCAGGCCACGGACGACGTCGACACTGGAGTTGATCATCTGGTTGGTAGAGCGGGAAATTTTGGAAAGCATGTAGTCTGAAAAACGCGCCCGGGTGGCGATATCGGCATGTAAAGCGCCCTATAATACCAATGATGAACCCAACCAATCCGATTATTCTTGTTTTGTACTACTCGCGCCATGGCGCCACCCGCAAGCTGGCCGAGCTGATCGCCCAGGGGATCGAGAGCGTGGCCGGGGTCGACGCCCGCCTGCGCACCGTCCCTGCCGTCTCCACCGTGGCTGAGGCAACCGAGTCCGACATCCCGTCCGCCGGCGCGCCCTATGTGGAATTGCAGGACCTGGCGGACTGCGCCGGTCTGGCGTTGGGCTCGCCCACCCGCTTTGGCAACATGGCCGCGGCAATGAAATACTTTCTTGATGGCACGGCGGCGCAGTGGCTGTCCGGTACTCTGTCGGGCAAACCGGCGGTGGTATTTACCTCCACCGGCAGCCTGCACGGGGGCCAGGAATCAACCTTGCTGACCATGATGATTCCGCTGCTGCATCACGGCATGATGGTGATGGGCTTGCCGTACACGGAACCGGCGTTGATGACCACGTCCAGCGGTGGTAGCCCCTATGGCCCGACCCACTGGTCCGGCATCGACGGTAACAAGCCCATCAGCGACGACGAGAAAAAACTGGCAATCGCCATGGGCAAGCGCCTGGCGGAAACCGCAGTCCGACTGCAGGGAGCACGTTAATGGAAGCGCCTAAACATTTTCATATGGGTGCCATTGTCAGCCTGGTGCTGCTGATTCTGTGGCTGGTCGCATGGGAAACCGTGGTCGCGCCACTGCATCCGGGCTGGTCCTGGGTGGCGCTCAAGGCGGTGCCGCTGCTCATTCCCCTGGGCGGCGTGATCAAGCGCGACATTTACACGCTGCAGTGGTCGTCAATGGTCATTCTGCTGTACTTCACCGAGGGCGTGGTGCGCGCCTGGAGCGACCGCAGCGCCATCTCGCAAATCATGGCATGCGGTGAAATCGCCCTGGTCTGCACCTATTTCGTGTGCGCGCTCTTGTACCTGCGCCCCTATAAAAAGGCCGCCAAGCGGATCGCCAAGGAGTTGCTGGAAAAGGTCAATTCCGCCAAATGACGATGGATTTCCTCGCGCGCTGCCGGGAAATCACCGGCGCCGCCCATGTGCTGACCGGCGAGGCCGACATGGCGCCTTTCCTGACCGACTGGCGCGGCCGCTTCACGGGCCGGGCGCTGGCGGTGCTGCGGCCTGCCGATGTGCAACAGGTGGCGGCGCTGGTCAAGGCCTGCGCCCACTGGCGCGTGCCCGTGGTGCCCCAGGGTGGGCGTACCGGCCTGGTGCTGGGCAGCGTGCCCGACGCGAGCGCAAGCGCAGTGGTGCTCTCGCTCAGCCGCCTGAACCGCATCCGCGCGCTCGATCCGGTCAACCGTACCATCACGGTCGATGCCGGCTGCATCCTGCACACCATTCAGGAAGCCGCCGCCGCCGAGGACTGCCTGTTCCCGCTGTCGCTGGCGGCCGAAGGCAGTTGCACCATTGGCGGCAACCTGTCGACCAATGCGGGCGGCACCGCCGTGCTGCGCTACGGGAACACGCGCGAACTGTGCCTGGGACTGGAAGTCGTCACCGCGCAAGGCGACATCTGGGACGGCCTGCGCGGCCTGCGCAAGGACAACACCGGTTACGATTTGCGCGACCTGTTCATCGGCGCCGAGGGCACGCTCGGTGTCATCACCGGCGCCGTACTCAAGCTGTTCCCGCAACCGGTGGCCGCCATAGCGGGCATGGTGGCGGTGGATACGCCAGCGCACGCCCTGCAGCTGCTGCAGCTGATGCAGGCGCGCTGCGGCGCCAGCCTGACCGGATTCGAACTCATGTCCGACCTGGCCATGCGCCTGGTCGCCACCCATTTCCCGGCGCTGCCGCGGCCATTCGTTGCGCGCCACCGCCAGTATGTGCTGGTGGAAGTGTCGAGCAGCCAGTCGTGCGAGCACGCGGTGGCGCTGCTCGAGGCCGCGCTGGCCGACGCGCTCGAGCTGGACCTGGCCGACGATGCCGTGGTCGCCACGTCGGTCGCGCAGGCGCGCGGCCTGTGGCAGGTGCGCGAGCACATCTCCATGGCGCAGGCGGCGGCCGGCAAGAACATCAAGCATGATATTTCGCTGCCGATTTCGCGCATTGCCGACTTCATCGAAGTGACCGACGCGCTGCTGTTTGCCGCGTTCCCGGGCTGCCAGCTGGTGTGCTTTGGCCATCTGGGCGACGGCAACCTGCACTACAACGTGGCGCCGGCCGACGGCGGCAGCGACGAGCAATTTTTACTGCACCAGGACGCGGTCAACCGCATCGTGCATGACAGTGTGGCCGCGTTCGGCGGCTCCATTTCGGCCGAGCACGGGATTGGCATGCTGAAACGCGACGAGCTGGTCAGGTACAAATCCGCGGTCGAGCTGAACATGATGCGTGCGATCAAATCAGCGCTGGACCCACTCGGCATCATGAATCCTGGCAAAGTCCTGTGAACCCTGGGAGAACTTATATGCAACGTCTGCTACCTGTTTTATTGCTGTGCCTGCTTCCGCTGGGCGCCAGCGCGCAATCCTTGTACAAATGCCGTATCGACGGCACCCTGACCTATTCCGGCTCGCCGTGTGCGGGCGTGGCCAGCACCGCGGTTGAGGTGCCGCCGCCGGCCAAAGCCGAGCCGGGCGCCGAGCCCGACCTGAAGCAGATGCAGGCCGATGCCGGCAAGCTGCAAAAGGAACGCAACGCCAAAGAGCAGTCGCAGGCGAAACTCGACCAGGCTTCGGCGCGTCTGGCTGAAACACGCCGCCAGCGCTGCGGCAAACTGCGTCTGCAAAAGAAGTGGGCCGACGAAGCGGTCGCTGCCGGCAGCGCGGGCGCCAAGGACAAGGCCACCGAAAAAGCCCGCCGTCTGGGTGACCAGCTGCAGCTCGAATGTCCGTTCTGAGTTTGCTCTCGCGCTGGCTGCTGTTCGGCGAGTGGCGCGCCCACCCCGTGCGCGCCCTGCTGGCCATCGCCGCCATTGCGGTGGGCGTGGCGATGGGCTTTGCCATCCACCTGATCAACGCTGCCGCCTTCAATGAATTTTCCGCTGCCACCAAGAGTCTGGCGGGCGAGGCCGACGTGCAGGTGGGCGGGCGCGAAAAATGGTTCGACGAAGCGGTCTACACGCGCCTGGCAGAACATCCCTCGGTGGCCGTGGCCTCGCCAGTGCTGCTGGTGTACGCGGGCGTGCCGGGCAAGAACGAACCCTTGCAAGTGGTCGGCGTTGACGCCTTCCGCGCCGGCGCCGTCACGCCCGGGCTGCTTGGCGCCGCCGCCAGCGCTGACCCGGCCGAGATATTCGCCGACGATGCGATCTTCCTGTCCCCGGCCGCGGCCACCTGGCTGGGGCAGCGTAGCGACGGCAAGCTCACGCTGCGCTCCGGCACCGCCGATTTTTCGCTGCGGATGGCCGGCACGGTGCCGCAGGCGCGCCCGGGGCAGCGCATCGCCGCCATGGACATCGCGGCCGCCCAGTGGCACTTCGCCCGCGTGGGACAGCTGTCGCGGGTCGACCTCAAGCTGCGCAGCGGCGTGAACCGGGATGCGTTCGAAAAGAGCCTGGCACTTGAACTGGAGCGCGATTTTCCCGGCCGCTTCCTGGTCCAGCAACCGAATAACGACCAGCAGGAAAGCCGCAACAGCGGCATGAGCCGCGCCTACCGCGTCAATCTGACCGTGCTGGCGCTGGTGGCCCTGTTCACCGGCGCCTTCCTGGTGTTTTCCACCCAGGCGCTGTCGGTCATGCGGCGCCGCAGCCAGTTCGCATTGCTGCGCGTGCTGGGTGTGCAGCGCAAGCAGCTGCTGCACCAGGTGCTGCTGGAAGGGGCCAGTCTCGGCGTGGTGGGCGCGCTGGCCGGCATCGGCGGCGGCTACGCATTTGCGGCCACCGCCCTGCATTATTTTGGCGCCGATCTGGGCGCCGGCTTCTTTGCCGGCGTGCGCCCGCAGGTCGCTTTCCCGCCGCTGGCGGCAGCCGTGTTCTTCTCGCTCGGACTGGGCGTCGCCCTGCTCGGCTGCATGGCGCCGGCCTGGGAAGCGGCGCGCGCTGCACCGGCCGTGGCCCTCAAATCAGGCAACGACGAAGCGGCCCTGTCACGCCTGGCGCGTATCTGGCCGTCCCTGCTCTGCCTGGCCCTTGCCACGCTGATGGCGTTTGCGCCGCCCGTATTCGAGCTGCCGCTGTTCGGCTATCTGGCCATCGGCCTGCTCCTGATTGGCGGCATCGGCATGATGCCGCGCCTGGCCGCCAGTGTGTTCAGCGTGCTCAATCGCCGTTCGATGCGGCGCGCAACCCAGCATCCGGTGCTGGCGCTCACGCTGGCGCGGCTGGCCAATGCGTCCGGCCAGGCCGGCATCGCCCTGGGGGGCGTGCTCTCGAGCTTCAGTCTGATGGTGGCGATGGCCATCATGGTCTCCAGTTTCCGTATTTCGCTTGACGACTGGCTGGTACGCCTGCTGCCGGCGGATTTGTACGTGCGGGTGGAGAATGCCGGCAGCGCCGGCGGCATCGGCCCCGCACAGCAGGACCAGCTGCGCGGTCTCGCTGGCGCGCGCCGGGTCGACTTCCTGCGCGCCCGTCCGGTCACCCTCGATCCGGCGCGGCCGGATGTGGCACTGCTGGCGCACGCCATCGATGCGGCCGACCCGGGTCGCAACATGCTGATCGAAGGCGCGAGCGCTCCGATTCCCGCAAATGCACGCCCGGCCTGGGTGTCCGAAGCGATGCTCGACCTGTACGGCACCCGCGTCGGCGGCACCATCGCGCTGCCCCTGAACGGCAAACTGCAGCGCTTCTTCGTGGCCGGCGCCGTGCGCGATTACGCCAACCAGTCGGGCGCGGTGCATATCCGCCTGGAGGATTACCGCGCGCTCAGCGGCGATGTGCTGATCAACGATATCGCCATGTGGACGCGCGACGGCACCGACGCCGACGCGCTCGAAACCGAGGTCCGCGCCCTGCCCTTTGGCGCGACGCTCAGCTTCGCCAAGCCTGGCCAGATCCGCACCATGAGCATGCAGATTTTCGACCGCAGTTTCGCCGTCACCTACCTGCTCGAAGCAATCGCGATTGCCATCGGCATGGCCGGCGTGGCCGCCACGTTCTCGGCCCAGACCCTGGCCCGCTCCAAGGAATTCGGCATGCTGCGCCATGTGGGCGTGACGCGCGGGCAGATTCTGCGCATCCTCGCGCTCGAAGGGGGCGGCCTGTCGGCGCTGGGTGTGGCCTGCGGCTTCGGTCTGGGTCTGCTGATCAGCCTGATCCTGGTATATGTCGTCAACCCGCAGTCCTTCCACTGGTCGATGCAGCTGCATCTGCCCTGGGCGCTGCTGTCGACGGTGGCGCTGGCGCTGCTGGCCGCATCGGTCGTCACGGCACTGGTGTCCGGGCGCTACGCGCTGTCGGGTGGTCCTATTCGCGCAGTCAGGGAGGATTGGTGATGCGATATCTGTTGGCGCTGCTGTTGCTGGTCGCGCAAAGCGCCCTGGCCTTCGAGCCGGTCACCCCGGGGCGCGCGCTGCGCTTCCCGGCCGACTATGGCGCGCACCCCGAATTCAAGACCGAGTGGTGGTACGTTACGGGCTGGCTGAAAACCGCCGATGGCAAGCCACTCGGCTTTCAAGTCACCTTCTTTCGCAGCGCGACCGGCCAGGGCAAGGGCAACCCCAGCGCCTTCGCGCCACGCCAGCTGATCATCGGCCACGCCGCGCTGTCCGACCCGGCCGCCGGCAAGCTGGCGCACGACCAGCGCTCGGCCCGCGAAGGCTTCCAGCTGGCGTTTGCCAAGGCCGGCAGCACTGACCTCAAGCTGGGCGACTGGCGCATGACGCGCGCCGCCAACGGCAGCTACCAGGTCACCATCAAGTCGGTCGAGGTGAATTTCGACCTTGTATTGACACCGACCCAGCCGCTGCTGCTGCAGGGTGAGCGCGGCTACTCGCAAAAAGGCGCCGACCCCGCCAACGCCAGCTACTACTACAGCGAGCCGCAGCTCAAAGTGCGCGGCAAGGCCGGCGGGCGTCAGGTGCAAGGCAGCGCCTGGCTGGACCACGAATGGTCCAGCCAGGCCGTTTCCACCGAGGCCGTGGGCTGGGACTGGATCGGCGCCAACCTCGACGACGGCGCGGCCCTGATGGCTTTCCAGGTCAGAGACAAACAAGGTGGTAAACTATGGGCGCACGCGGCCCTGCGCGACCGTAGCGGCAAAGTGACCCAATATGCAAGCGACCAGGTCAGTTTTACGCCGCAGGCCCGCTGGAGGTCGCCGCGCACCCATGCCGAGTACCCGGTAGCAACGACCATCGTTACCGGGGGCACCAGCTGGCAAATTTCCCCTTTGCAGCAGGACCAGGAGCTCGATTCGCGCCGCTCCACGGGCGCGGTGTATTGGGAAGGCGCGGTGACGGTCAGGCGCGATGGCGTGCCGGCCGGGCATGGCTACCTGGAGCTGGTCGGGTATGTCACGCCGATGAAACTCTGAATTAACACGAATAACGAAACACACAATGACCAACAGCACCACCAGCACCATCAGCAACACCAGCACCGCGCCAACCGACGCCAGCCGCAAGGGCAGCCTG
>DASWMN010000100.1:0-25313 GCA_036399735.1 Telluria sp.
CGTGCTGGTGCCGCTGCTGGAAATCGCGCCGGAGGTAACGGTGCCTGCGCGCGGCCCGGCAAAAACCTATCTGCCGGCGGTGGCCAGCCAGGCCATCAGCAAAGTGAGCTGAGATGCAAATTCCGGTTATCGTGCAGACCACCGGTCTGCTGGTCATGTCCAACGTCTTCATGACGATTGCCTGGTACGGGCACCTGAAAAACATGTCGAACCGGGCCTGGTGGTACGCCGCGATCGTCAGCTGGGGGATTGCCCTGTTCGAGTATCTGCTGCAGGTGCCGGGCAACCGCATCGGCCACACCCAGTACAGCCTGGCGCAACTGAAGATCCTGCAAGAGGCAATCACCCTGACCGTGTTTGTTCCCTTCGCCATGTTCTACATGAACGAGCCGTTCAAGCTCGACTACATCTGGGCCGGCCTGTGCCTGGTCGGCGCCGTCTACTTCATCTTCCGCAGCTAAAAAGCAATAGAAGCGGGGCTCTAGGCCGGCTGCAGCAGGTTTCGACGGTTGGGATTACACTAGCGCCGTTGGCAATTTATTGATTTCAAAGGATCATCATGAGCGGTTATTTGCAGGGTAAAGAATTGGCCGGCGGCGATGCCCCGGCACCGGTGAAGCCGCCTGTCACCAAGGCGGTGACGATTCCTTCGCTGAACGCCATGCGTGCCTCCGGTAGCAAGATTTCGATGCTCACTTGTTACGACGCCAGCTTTGCCAGTCTGATGGACCGTTGTGGGGTGGAAGTGCTGCTGATCGGCGATTCGCTGGGGATGGTGTGCAATGGCCACACCTCGACCTTGCCGGTAACGGTGGCGGAAGTGGCATATCACACCGCGGCTGTGGCGCGCGGCAACAAGAGCGCGATGGTCCTCGCGGACATGCCCTTCGGCAGCTACGCGACGCCGGAGTCGGCTTTCCACAACGCCGTGCAGCTGATGCAGGCCGGCGCGCATATGGTCAAGCTGGAAGGCGGCGCCTGGCTGGCCGATACGGTGCGCTTCCTGACCGACCGCGCAGTGCCCGTTTGCGCGCACCTGGGCCTGACCCCGCAGTCGGTCCACCAGCTGGGCGGCTACAAGGTGCAGGGTAAAACCACCGAGAGCGCCGAGCAGCTCAAGGCCGACGCCAAACTGCTGCAGTCCGCTGGCGCAGCGATGCTGGTGCTGGAAGCCATTCCGACCACCCTCGGCAAGGAAGTCACCGAGCTGCTGGTGATTCCTACCATCGGTATCGGCGCGGGGCCTGACTGCTCCGGCCAGGTGCTGGTGATGCACGATCTGCTGGGCGTGTTCCCTGGCCGGAAAGCGAAGTTCGTCAAGAACTTCATGGACGGCCAGACCAGCATCGATGCCGCCGTCAGCGCCTACGTCGCCGGCGTCAAGGATGGCAGCTTCCCGGGCGTCGAACACTGCTTCTGATGCCATGAACGCGCGCCTGTTCCTTGCACTGTGGCCCGATCCGGCAATACGGGCGCAATTGGCACAGGCGCGCGATCGCTGGACCTGGCCCAGGTCGGCCACACCGGTACGCACCGAGCGTTTGCACCTGACGCTCCATTTCATTGGCGATGTGGCGCAGGAGCGCGTGGCCGATGTGGCTGCGGCGCTGGAAGTGAAGTCACCTGTCTTTGACTTGCGTTTCGGTCGCAATGTCCTTTGGCCACATGGCGTTGCGGTGCTCGAACCGGAGCACGCGCCGCCGACACTGCACGCGTTGCACGACACCCTGGGCGCCGCGCTGCGCGCCCTTTCCCTCCCGCTCGACGCCCGCGCCTACAAGCCACACGTTACCCTGGCGCGGCGTGCGGGCACTGCGCTGCCCGGTATGGACGAGTCCTCCATCCTTTGGTCGGTCGACCGCTATGCGCTGGTACAGTCGCAGGCGGGTAAGTATCAAGTGCTACGCGAGTACGCTTTCTGATCCGCCAACCGGTGCAAGGCCCATGGCAGCGCACAGCCAAGCACCGCAGCGATAGCGGCCACCAGGGCCATGCCGACCAGCCGGCCATCGTCGCTCTCGGCCAGCAGAAAGCTGGCAGTCAGCGCCGCAGCCGCGATCGACAAGTCCTGGACCATGCTTTGCAGCGCCATGAATCCAGCGCGCTCCCGCGCTGCCGGTACATGACTGAGCGCGGCGCCGACGCTGATGTTGCGCCCTGCGTTCCCGGCCATGAACAGCACGAAGGTGGCAATCGAAAACGCGCCTATATCGGTGAAAAAAGGCAGCAGGCCCAGGCCCATGCCGACACTGGCCAAGGCCAGCGCCACCTTCGCCCCTACCCGGTCCACCACCCGTCCCAGCACTTGCACCGCCAGCAGCGCGGTCACGCCGCCCGTCAAATACAGCAGCCCGAGCCGGTCACGCGGAAAGCCGAGATTGAGCAGGAAGTAGGCGGAAAAATGCGGGATCAGCAAGAACGCCGAGAACTGGCTCAGCCCCTGCACCAGGCAGGCCTGGCGCACCAGCGGCTGGCGCAGCAGTCCAGCAAGGGTCGCGCCTCGCCGGGTACCACGCTGCCCGGCTGGCAGCAGCCACGCGGCGCATAGCCACAACAGCACGGCAATCAGCGCCAGTGCCTGGAACGGCGTTTGCCAGCCGCCGACGCGTGCCAGTTCCAGCGCAAGCGGCACGCCCGCCAGCGCTGCCACCGAAAAACCGATCATCACTTTGGCAATCGAGCGGCCACGTTCTGCCGGCGGTGTCATGTCGATCACCATCGCCATGCCGGTCGCGATCAGCGGTGCCCCAGCCATGCCTGTCAGGGCACGCGCAAGCAGCAGACCGGTCGCGCTGTCTGCCAGTGTGGTGGCAAAGGTGGCCAGCGCCAGCGCCGCCAGCGCCAACAGCAGCGCGCGCTTGCGCTCGAAACGGTCCAGCAGGCGCAACGCCGCCAGGCCGGAAAGCAGCGACCCCAACGTATAGCTGGCGGTCAGCATGCCCAGCCGATCGGCCGGGAATCCGAGCGCGCTTGCCAGATCGGGCCCCAGCGGCAGCAGCATAATGAAGTCGAGGATGTAAACAAACTGCAGTGCGGCGACCAGCGCAATTACGCGCTTCATTGCAGTGCACCGTGTGCAAGCCGCAGCATCGCTTGCGTGGTGGGCCAGTCGACGCAAGGGTCGGTGACGGAGCAGCCATAGCGCAGCTGGCTGCGGGTGGGCGCCATCGGCTGGTTGCCCGCTTCGATGAAGCTTTCGATCATGACGCCCACGATGCTGACGTTGCCGTGCAGTTTTTGGGCGATCACGTCTTCCAGTACCAGCGACTGGCGCCGGTGGTCCTTGCTCGAATTGCCGTGTGCGCAGTCAATCACGATGGTCGGCTGTATGCCGGCCTCGCGCATTGCAAGTTCTGCGCGCGCCACATTCGCCGCGTCGTAATTGGGGCCGGCGCTGCCGCCGCGCAGTACCAGATGGGCGTGCGGATTGCCGTCGGTGTGCACCACCGCCGTCCGTCCTTGCGCGTCGATTCCCAGATAGGCGTGGCTGCGCGCAGCGGCGCGAATCGCGTTGATGGCGGTGTCCACGCTGCCGTCGGTGCCGTTCTTGAAACCGACCGGCACCGGCAGGCCTGAAGCCATTTCGCGGTGCGTCTGCGATTCGGTCGTACGCGCGCCGATTGCGGCCCAGCCGATCAGGTCATTCAGGTAGTGCGGCGAAACCGGATCGAGCGCTTCGACTGCCGCCGGCAGTCCAAGCGAGGCAATCTCCAGCAGCAAGCGGCGCGCCGTGTGCATGCCTTCGGCGACGCGGAATGAGTCGTCCAGATGCGGGTCGTTGATCAACCCCTTCCAGCCGATGCTGGTGCGCGGTTTTTCAAAATACACGCGCATCACCACCAGCATCGAGTCCGCCACTTCGCGCGCCAGGCCAGCAAGGCGTTCGGCGTAATCCAGCGCGGCGACAGGGTCATGAATTGAGCACGGCCCGACAATCACGAGCAGGCGAGCGTCGCGCCGCTCGAGAATGTCGCGGATCGCGCGCCGGCCGTTTGCCACTGCAAGCGACGCGGTCGCCGGCAGCGCCAGCATGGCGCGCAGCTCGGCAGGGCTGGGCATGACCACGCTGCGCTGTTCCTCAAAACCAGCCAGAAGATCTCTTTTCATACGTCGCTTTCTGCGGGATGGTCAGAAGCGCGAGGCCAGGCTCACGCGGATGTTGCGGCCGGTCTCCGGCAGCGCAGCGACGCTGCCCCAGCGCGGATGAAAACCAAAGCTGCTCTGGTCGTAGTAGAACTTGTCAGCCAGGTTGGAGACCGTGAGCGTGATCGAGAGCTCTTCGCTGCCCAGTGGCAGCCACTGCGCGTAGACGTCGTGCACCGTGTAGCCCGGCTTGGTGGCGGCGCCCGCCGGCACGTACTCGAGCCGCTCCGTCGCTCGCCCGGTCCAACCCATTTTCAGATTCTGCTGCGGGAAGCTCTGATCGAACTGCGCCACCCAGGTGCGGCCCGAGGAATTACCGAGCAAGAATGCTTCGTCGCTCGACAGAGGCTGGTCGTTCAGGCGCGGTTTCGCATGCGACATGCCGACACTGGCCGACCATTGCTGCGCGTGATAGCCGGCGCTGGCGCTGTAACCCTTGGTGCGTACCTGGCCCAGGTTCTGGCGCGCGTCGTCATAACCGATGTAATTGTCGATCTGCTGGTTGAATACGGTCGCATTCGCCTGCCAGCCACTGTCCTGCCATTGCAGACCCAGATCGGTGTTGCGCGCTTTTTCCGCCTGCAGCGCCGGATCATTGGTCTGGAACGCTTTCAGGAACGGTTCCATGACACCGACGCCGCGCAGCGCACGCGCGTGGCCAAGGCGTATGGTGAACTGCGCGTTCGGCATGAAGGCCAGGCTAGCGCTGGGCGAGGCGGCCGAGGAATCGAACTGGCGACCATCCATGCCGGTGTAGTCGTAGCGGTCGTAGCGCCCGCCCAATCCCAGTGCCCACTGCTCGCCAAGGGCCACATCGTCTTGCAGGAACACGCCCGTGACACTGGCCTTTTCGTCCGGGAGCGCCACGCCGGCCACATTGGCAAAGCCGGTATCGCGGCGGTAGTCGACGCCGTAACTGAGTTTATGATCGCCCAGGCGCGATACGTTGACCAGATTGACGCCGCGCGTTTTGGTGCCGTCTTTTTCGCGCTGGGCGGTGTCCGGCGCCAGCTGCACCGCGTTTTCGTTGGCGTAGGCTGTCACGTGCAGCGCCACCAGTTTGCCAGCGGGAGCGAAGTCGTAATTGGCGGTGGCCGAGCTGCGTTCCATGCGCTGGCGCTGCGCCGGGTTGATGGCATTCACAATCAGGTTGGTACGCTTGTTGCGCAGACCTTCGTCGCGGTTTTCTTCGTAGGCAAGCGCGAGCCGGTGCGCATCGTGTTTCAGGTCCAGTTTGACGAAGCGCGACTCAGCGTCGGCCGCCGTGTTGGCGACCTTGTTGCCATTGCCTGCTTCGTAATCGTCGCTGTCGAAACGGGTGCCGCTGACCAGCAGGCCAAACTTGTCGTTCAGGCGCCCGAACACGCTCACGCCCAGTTTTTTCCCTTCGCTCGCGCTGAAGTAGCTGCCCTTGACGATGGCGCCAACGCGTTCGTCGGCGCGCAGCAGATCGGCGGCGCTCCTGGTGGTAAAGCGCAGCGCGCCGGCAAGGGCGCCCGGTCCGGCAGTGGCTGCGCCGGTGCCAGCTTCCACTTCCACGCGTTTGAGCAGCTCCGGTTCGACCATCACCTGGCCGGCGTGGTGGTAGGCCGATTCGGGCTGGGCGGCGCCGTCTATCGTCACCGCCAGCATGCGCTCGCCGATGCCGCGTACGTACAGTTTTTGCGCGACCGGCAAGCCACCGCCCCCGATGCTCACTTCCGGCGTTTGCTTGAACAGGTCTTGCAGGCTGACGGCTTGCTCGACCTCGATCCGGTTGGCGCCGACGACCGTGTTGGTGTCGTTACCGCGCTGGGCGGTGATCTGGATGGTGCCCAGGGTTTGTTCCGAGCCCGCGGTCTGCGCTTGCGCGGCAGCGCAGCAGGCGATCGCGAGGATGGCGACGATTGGTTTAAGAGGGAGACGGGGTTGCATCTGCACGGACATGGCTGCTTTCTTTTTGGTTCGTTATGGACGATGTTGAAATGCTGTTGTAAAGACATCCTAGCACCAATCTAAATGAGAATCAATCTCATTATTATTCGCGTTTGCTATTGCAAACGATTCTCATTATGTTTACGATTTAGCACACTTGCCCAGATGTTCACCTTCCGAGAGGCTCCTCATGAACGACCGATTGCACCACCTGCTGCCCGCGCCCCCGGCTGCAGACGATCCGCTGCGGCACTACCAGCCCGGCGCCACTTTGTTCGCATCCCCCCGCCGGGTCCTGATCGGGCGCGGCGTCAAAGCGATTGCGGCGCCATGCGCACCCGCCGAACGTGCTTCACAGGCAATGCAGCTGCTGCGCGAGCGCGGCAGCGAGGGCGATGTGCTGATGGGCGCCCTGCCGTTTGCCGAACACGCGCCACAGCGGCTCTTCATTCCAGCGCAAGTAAGTGCTTACAAGTCCCAGCCCGCCACGATCGCCGCGACTGCCGCCCCGGTCCACCGCCGCCCCCACGCGGTACGCATGCTGCCCAGCCCGGACACCTATCGCGCCAATGTCGAACGTGCGCTGGCCTGTATCCGCGCGACCGGGCTGGACAAAGTAGTGCTGTCGCGCAGCCTGGCGATCGATGTGCGGGTCGACCTTGCGGCGCTGCTGCAGCGCCTGGCCGCGCGCAACCCGATCGGTTATACCTTCGCGATCGATCTGGCAGACCGGCCGGCGCCGCGCCGAACATTGATCGGCGCCAGTCCCGAACTGCTGCTGTCGCGGCGCGGCACGCAACTGTTCTCCCATCCGCTGGCCGGTTCGATCCCGCGCAGCGCCGATCCGGTCGAGGACCGGCGCCGCGCCGACACCTTGCTGCAGTCGGCCAAAGATCTGCACGAGCACGCGCTGGTCGTGAACGCGGTGGCTGAGGGACTGCGGCCGTTTTGTCAACAGCTCTGGGTACCACCGCAACCATCGCTGTTGTCGACGCCGACGATGTGGCATCTGGGGACAAAGGTCCGTGGCGAGCTGGGCGATCCCGCCGTATCCTCGCTCGAGCTGGCACTGGCGCTGCACCCGACCCCCGCTGTCTGCGGCCACCCGACGGCGGACGCCCTTGATTTCATCGGCAAGGTAGAAGGCTTCGAGCGCGGCTACTTTGCCGGTCTGGTGGGCTGGTGCGACGTAGCCGGCGACGGCGAATGGGCCGTCACGCTGCGTTGTGCGGAAGTCGGTGACGACGACGCGACCCTGTATGCGGGCGCCGGCATCGTTGATGGCTCGCAGCCTGCCGATGAATTGCTCGAAACGTCAGGCAAATTGCGCACCATGCTACGCGCCATGGGACTCGAGTCGATTCTGGAGACGGCACAATGACGCGCGATTTGCTGGACGGCTGCACGCCATGGCCCCTTGAAGCGGCAGCCTACTACCGTGCGATGGGCTACTGGCGCGGCCAGTCGCTGGGCGCCATGCTGCGCGAACGCGCTGCACTGACCCCCGAGAATGTGGCGCTGGTGTGCGGCGAGCGACGCTTCAGCTATGCACAGTTGGACCAACGCTGCGACCAGTTTGCCGCCGGTCTGGCACGCATCGGTATCCAGGCCCAGGACCGCGTCGTGCTGCAGCTGCCGAATGTGGCGGAATTTTTCATCGCCTGCTTCGCACTGTTTCGGCTGGGCGCAGTGCCAGTGCTGGCACTGCCGGCACATCGGCGTTCCGAAATTGCCTATTTCTGTCAGCTGGCCCAGGCAAAGGCATATGTCATCGCCGCCAGCGACGGCGGCTTTGACTACCGGGAGCTGGCGCGCGAGGTCAAGCGCGAAGCGCCCTCGCTACAACACGTGATCGTGAGTGGCGACGCGCAGGAGCTGACCAGCTTCGATTCGCTGTACGATGCGGCGCGCCGCTTTCCGTGCCCCGACGCCGGCGCCTTCGCCTTCCTGCAACTCTCAGGCGGCAGCACTGGACTGCCGAAGCTGATTCCGCGCACGCATGACGACTATCTATACAGCGTGCGGGCCAGTGCCGCCATCTGCGCGCTGGACCAGAGAAGCGTCTACCTGTGCGCGCTGCCGGTGGCGCACAATTTCCCACTCAGCTCGCCCGGCACCCTGGGCGTGTTGTACGCGGGCGGGCGGGTCGTGCTCGCACGGCGGGCCGATCCTGACCACGCGTTCGCATTGATCGAATCCGAACAGGTCACGATCACGGCGCTGGTGCCGCCACTGGCGATGGCCTGGCTCGACGCGGCGCCGCGCTGCACGCACGATATCGGCAGCCTGGAACTGCTGCAGGTGGGCGGCGCCCGTCTGTCGCGCGAGAGCGCGCTGCGGGTCGGCCCCTTGCTGGGCTGCGCATTGCAGCAAGTGTTCGGCATGGCCGAAGGGCTGGTCAACTACACGCGCGCGGACGACGACGCGGAGCTGATTGCGGGCACACAGGGCCGTCCCATTTCGCCCGACGACGAAGTGCGCGTCGTCGATGACGACGATCAGCCGCTCCCGCAAGGCGCCCTCGGTCACCTGCAAACACGCGGCCCGTACACCATCCGCGGCTACTACCGCGCCGACCTGCACAACTCGCGTGCATTCACCGCCGACGGCTTTTACCGCACCGGGGACCTGGTGCGCCAGCTTGCCTCCGGCCACCTGGTCGTGGAAGGCCGCGCCAAGGACCAGATCAACCGTGGCGGCGACAAGGTCGCTGCCGAAGAAGTGGAAAACCATCTGCTCGCCCACAGCGCGGTACACGACGTGGCATTGGTCGCGATGCCGGATGCCTACCTGGGTGAGCGCAGCTGCGCATTTGTCATCGCGCGCGGCGCACCGCCGCGCAAGGGTGAGCTCACCGCGTTCCTGCGCGCGCGCGGCCTGGCCCAATTCAAGATTCCCGACCGGATCGAGTTCGTCGGTCACTTCCCCAAGACCGGCGTCGGCAAGGTCGATAAACGCCAGCTACGCGAACGCATCGCGCAGCGCCTGATCAACGACATCAATCACATCCCATCATGAGTATCCCAAGAATCGCCTCCTATCCCATGCCGCAAGCCGCATCGCTGCCCGCCAATCGCGTCGACTGGACACCCGACCCGGCGCGCGCCGTGCTGCTGATCCACGACATGCAGGACTATTTCCTGGACTTTTACGACAGCGCCGCAGCACCGATTCCGGCACTGCTGGCGGAGATCAGGCGTTTGCGCGACGCCTGCGATGCGGCCGCCGTGCCGGTCGTGTACACCGCACAGCCGGCCGAACAAGACAAAACGGAGCGCGGCCTGCTGACCGACTGGTGGGGCCCGGGCGTCACTGCAAAGCCGCAGCGCGCCGGTGTCGCCGCCGCGCTCGCACCACGCGCGCAGGATACGGTGCTCGTCAAATGGCGCTACAGCGCCTTTGTGCGCAGCGATCTGCTCGAGCGCATGCGCGACCGGGGTCGCGATCAGCTGATCATATGCGGCGTCTACGCGCACATCGGCTGTCTGATGACCGCCGCTGACGCTTTCATGAATGACATCCAGCCCTTCCTGGTAGGCGATGCACTGGCCGACTTCTCCGCTGAAGATCACAGCATGGCGCTCGACTATGCCTCGCAACGCTGCGGTGTGGTCAGCAGTGCCGGCCAGGTGATCGCTGCGCTGCGCCCCGGCGGCAATCTTCCCGCCACACCTGCGGCCCTGCGCGCGCAAGTGGCCACCCTGCTCGATGTGCCGGCCGAGGAACTGGCCGATGACGAAAATCTGATGTACAGCGGCCTCGATTCGATCCGTTTGATGCATCTTCTGGAGCGCTGGCGCCGGGCCGGCGCCGTGACCACCTTTGTCGAACTGGCAGAGCAGCCGACGCTGGCGCACTGGTGGCGCTTGCTCGATGCGCAATCGGGAGCGCACTGAAATGAAAGCATCCGAAGTGCTGGCACTGACGTCGGCGCAGCACGGCATCTGGCTGGGGCAGCAACTCGACCCTGACAGCCCCGCCTACTGGACCGCCGAGGCAGTGGAGTTGACAGGTGAACTCGATGCTGGCGCGTTCGAAAACGCCGTGCGTCAGGCCGTGGCCGAATGTGACGCTCTGCACCAGTGTTTTTTCAGCGCCGGCGAGCAGGCATGGCAACGGTATAAGCGCCACGACAGCTGGGTACTGGACAAGTTGGGTCTTGATGAAACAGCCGCTCAGGCCTGGATGCAGCACGATCTGCGCCAGACGGCCGATCTGGCCGGGGGGCCGCTGTTCGCCAGTGCCTTGCTGCAGATTGCGCCACAGCGCACGCTCTGGTATTTGCGCGTCCATCATGTGGCACTGGATGGCTTTGGGTATGTGCTGCTGGCACAGCGGGTGGCAGCGCTTTACTCCGCCCTGGTCACGGGCCAGACGCCGCCTCTGCCACGCCCCGCCGGGCTGGCGCCGGTGGTCGCAGAGGATGCCGCCTATCTCTCGTCAGCCGCGTACGAAAAGAATCGCGATTTCTGGACCGCCCACTTGCGCGATGCGCCGCCACCCGTTCTGCTGGCAGCACCGGCTGCGGCATCGCACGACGTGCTGCGCCAGCGCGCCAGCCTGCCTGTCCACAGTGTCGCGCGCTGGAACGCCGTTGCAGAAGCGGCGGGCACGGACTGGAGTGCCGTGCTGATCGCTGCGTTCGGCGCATGGCTGCATGCGCAAACAGGCGCAAGCGACCTGACAATTGGCTTGCCGGTGATGGGAAGACTCGGCTCCGTCGCGCTCGGCGTGCCATGCATGGCCATGAATATCATTGCGCTGCGCCTGCAGCTCGATCCCTCCATGACGTTGATGGCGCTTGCGCGCGTGGCGGCTGCCGAGCTGCGCACGGTTCGCCCCCACCAGCGGTATCGCTACGAACATCTCAAGCGGGACCTGGGACATGCCGGCGGCAGACGACGCCTGTTCGGCGCAGTCATCAACATCATGCCGTTCGACCGCCCGCCTGCCTTTGGTCCCCTGGCGGCATGCACGCACCCGGTATCGGCCGGCCCCGTGGAGGATCTGGCGCTGACCATCGCACCCCGTGCCGATGGTGTGCGCTGCGATCTTGAGGCCAACCCCGCTGCGTATGCGATGGCCAGAGTGCAAGCGCTGCACACAAGTTTTATGCGTTTGTTCGATGCGCTGCTGGCGGCGCCGGATAAGCCGCTGAGCACGTTTCTACCGCCACCATCGCTGCTTTACGGCGACGCACTGCCCGCCAGGCCGGAAGCAGTCCTGACGGCGCTGGCACGCCATGCGCGCACCTCACCCAACAGCGTCGCGCTGGAGCAGGATGGGTTGGCGCTGGACTATGCCACCGTGCTCGCTCAAGTGCAAACATTGGCGGCGACCTTGCGCGCCCGCGGCGTCCGCGCGGGCAGCCGCGTCGCAGTCCTGCTGCCACGCGAACCGCGTACTGTCGTCGCGCTGCTCGCCGTGATGTGGGCTGGCGGCGCTTATGTGCCGCTCGATCCAGGCGGGCCAAGGATGCGGATCGCCGACGTGCTCGAAGATGCAGCGCCACAGCTGGTGCTTACCCTGCACGCGCATGCCGGGCTGGTTGGTGGCGAGGTACTATGCCTTGACCAGGAAAGCGCTGCAATTGCGTCGATGGCCGAACCGGCAGAAGGGGCCGAGCTGGCCTACGTCATTTACACATCCGGGTCGACCGGACGGCCCAACGGCGTAATGATCGGGCGCGAAGCGCTTGCCCATTTCGTCGCTGCCGCCAGCGTGCGCTACCAGATCAGCGCCACCGACCGCGTTCTGCAATTCGCGCCCCTGCATTTTGATGCCAGCGTCGAAGAGATCTTCCTGCCGCTGTGCGCGGGCGCCACGCTCGTTCTACGTAACGACGCCATGATCGAGTCGCTGCCGCTCTTTCTCGATGGCTGTGCCGAACGCCGCATCAGCGTACTGGATCTGCCAACAGCATTCTGGCACGAGCTGGCCTTGTGCGTGCACCAGCAACAGAGCGTTCTGCCAGACTGCATCCGGCTGCTGATCATCGGCGGCGAGGCGGCCATGGCCGTCCGTGTGGCGCAGTGGCGCTCGCACGCGGTGCTGCTCAATACCTACGGCCCTACCGAAGCCACCGTCATCTGTACCACTGCGCTCCTGGCCGGACCGGGCGCGCAATCAGTGGCCGATGCTGCCATCCCTATCGGTGTACCGCTCGCTGGCCTGTCCATCGCGGTTGTGGACGCCAGGCTGCAACCGGTACCGGTCGGCCAGGCGGGTGAACTTTGCCTGATCGGCGATACACTGGCGCGTGGCTATCTTGGTCGCCCCGAGCTGACGGCGCAGCGCTTCATCGAACTTGACGCCCTGCCTGGCAAGCCGCGCGCGTATCGCACCGGCGACCGCGTGGTGCTGAGCGAAGATGGCCAGCTGCGCTATCTCGGCCGCCTCGATGGCGAACTGAAAATCAGCGGGCAGCGCGTTGATCCACTGGAGATAGAAGCAGCACTGCTGCAGTACCCGGGCGTGCGCGAAGTGGCCGTCGTCGCCGACGAAAACAAGCAGCTGACCGCCTTCTTGGTCGCCTCAGAGCCATTGCCGCCGGCGTGCGCACTGCGAGGTTTTCTTGCCGACCGCCTGGCCGCTGCCGCGATTCCCTCTCGATACGCCACACGCGCGAGCCTGCCGCGTAACCATAACGGAAAGATTGACCGTAAAGCGCTGACGATCGACGCCGGCTTGCCGGATGCGCGCACCAGCACCGCTGCGACGCCGCTCGAGGAATCGGTCATGCGCGTGTGGCGCGAAGTGCTAGGCATCGACAATCTGCAAGTGGAGGATGACTTCTTTTCACTCGGCGGCAAATCGCTGCAGGCGATTCAGATCGCCAACCGCCTGGCCATTGCGTTGCAGCGCGAGGTGGCGGTCGCCGCGCTGTTCCGCCACCCGACCATAGCGGCCCTGGCACAGGCCCTGAGCGTCCTGGACGGACACCCGCCGCCGCCGGCCGCGCACGGTGACGAGCTTTCGCCCGTGCTGCCGATTCAACCCGGCGACGGCGCGGCGCTGTTCTGCATTCATCCGGCGGAAGGCCTCGCGTGGTGCTACCTGGGTCTTGCGCGCCATTTGCCAGGCATCCCGATCTTCGGCATTCAGGCGCGCGGACTGCGCGGTCCTGCTCCAGCGGATGCCGATGCGATGGTCGAGGACTACCTGTCGCTGATCCGCCACCAGCAGCCTGCCGGCCCTTATCGTCTGCTGGGCTGGTCATCCGGCGGCGGTGTCGCCCACGCACTGGCGGTGAAGTTGCGCGCCGCCGGCGAGAAGGTCTCTCTTCTTGCATTGATGGACGCTTATCCAAGCGATATCTGGGAAGGCAAACCGGAACCTGAGGAGCGCGACGCCGTCATGGCGCTGCTGGACGTGATCGGGGCATCAGCAATCGACGAAAACGGCGTTCCCCTGGGGCGCGACGCGCTGATGGCACGCTTCCGCCTGCCCGGCAGCACGCTCGGCGCCGCGAGTGACGCGGAACTGGCGCGCATGATCGACACAGCGCTGCACACCATGCGCATCTACCGTGGATTGCGGCATGAAGTCTTCGACGGCGACCTGCTGTTCTTCCGCGCCACCGAACGCAGGGCAGATGCACCTGAATGGCAGACCTGGTCGCCCTACTGCGGCGGGCAGTTCGAGGTGGTCGACATTGTCAGCAACCACAACTCCATGAGCCGCCCCGCACCGCTGTCGCATATCGGACGCCTGCTGGCAGAGCGGCTCGCACACAGCAAAGGACCAGCATGACCAACCAACGTACCCCGCCACGCCTGCTGCGCGTCATCCGCACCGAGCAATTGAGCCCGCACATGCGGCGCGTGATCCTGGGCGGCGCTGCGCTGGCCGGATTCCCGGCCGGCTCGGCTGGCGCCCATATCAAGCTGCTGCTTGCGCGCCCCGGGCAGATCGAGCCCATCCTGCCAACTCTAGGACCGGACGGTCCGGTCTGGCCGCCCAGCGATGTGCGTCCCACCGCGCGCACTTACACGGTCAGCAGCTACGATGCCCGTGCAGGCGAACTCGCCGTCGATTTTGTGCTGCACGAAGACGAAGGGCCGGCGTCACGCTGGGCCCATCTGGCGCGCGAAGGCGACGCCATTGGCGTGGCCGGACCTGGCGGGCCGCGCCGCTTCGTTCCTGACGCAGCGTCCTACCTGCTGTTCGGCGACTCGAGCGCGCTGCCAGTGCTCGCTTCAGTGCTTGCCAATCTGCCTGGCCATGCAAGCGGGTACGCATTCATCGAAATCGCCGACAGTGCCGAAGTGCAGCGGCTGGAAAGACCCGAAGGCATCGAACTGGTCTGGCTGATACGCACAACGCAACGGCCGGGTGAAAGCACTTTGCTGCTCGACGCGGCACGGTCACTGGACTGGCCCGCGGAGCCGGTTTCGGTCACGCTGGCAGGCGAAAGCCACCAGGTCGTCGCGCTGCGTGAGTATCTTCTGCAGGCGCGCGGGGTGCCGCCGGATGCGATGTACGCGGTGCCCTACTGGAAGGACCGCCACACCGAAGAGGCGTATCACGCCGAGCGCCATCAGATCATGGATCGCTTCGAGGCCGAAGAAAAACCGGAGACCCCGGCATGAAGATCATCGCCTTGATCGTCGCCGTGCTGCTGGCACTTCCCGCACTGGCGGCCGAGCGTGTTGTACTTGATGCACTCGAACGCAAGACCACTGTACCGGCGACACCAATGCGCGTACTGGCAATGTCGGAACTCGATCTCGATGCGCTGCTCGCACTTGGGATCAAGCCAGTGGGCGCAACGCGGGGCCGCGGCCAGCAGTCGATGCCACGCTACCTCGGCAAGGAAGCGGCAGCCATTACCAGCGTTGGCAACTTCGCCAGTCCCGTGCCGGATCTGGCGATCGCTCTGCAACCCGATTTGATTCTCGCAGGCGGCGTCCCGGATCCGGAATTGCTGGCACGCCTGTCCAAAATCGCCCCTACGGTAGTGAGCTACCGGCCCGGCGAAAACTGGCAAAATGCCTTGCGCCGCATCGGCGCCGTGGTGGGCCGCTCAACCCGGGCCGAAGCAGTGCTGGCCGACTATCGGCAGCGCGTCGCGGCGCTCCAGGTGCATCTGCAATCGCGGCAAGGCGCCAGTGTCAGCGTGGTGCGCTGGAATCCTCAGGGGCCGGCGTACATGCTGCGCGAATCTTTTGCCAGCCTCGTACTGGCGGATCTGAAGCTGCGCCGGCCTGCATCGCAGCAGCAAAGCGGCGCCGCCCATTCGCCGCCGCTGAGCATGGAGGCGCTGTCAATGATCGACGCCGACTGGCTGTTTGTCGGCACGCTCGATGGCACTGCCGACCATGCACTGTCTGCTGCAGCCGCGAGTCCTGCCTTCCGTCGCCTGAACGCAGTCAGGCAGGGACAGATGCGCGCGGTGGACGGCAGCCTGTGGACCGGTCCGGGCGGGCCGCTGGCGGCCAAGGCTTTGCTCGACGATGTGGAAAACGCGATGCTGCCCCGATGAACCGTGCTGTCTTTCCCCTGCTCGCCCTGAGTACCGGCATTCTCATGCTGGCCTCAATGGGCAGCGGCGCTGGCGCAGCCGGCTTTACCGATTTGTTCCAGCTCAATACCGGCAGTGAGGCAGAGATGATTATTCTCGACTTGCGCCTGCCGCGCACCCTGGCAGCGGTCCTCGTGGGCAGCGCGCTGGGCGCCGCCGGCATGCTGATGCAGGCCGTTACGCGCAACCCGCTGGCCGAGCCGGGGCTACTGGGCGTCAATGCCGGCGCCTCGCTGGGCGTCGTTGCCGGCATTGCCTGGGCCGGCGCCGATGCAGGTCCGGGGTATCTGCTTTGCGCCCTCTTTGGCGCGCTGGTAGGCAATGCCTGCGTGCTGGCCGTGGCCCATGCCGGGGGCAGTGTCAGGAGCCCGTTGCGGCTGGTGCTGGCCGGGATAGCGCTCGGCGCGACCTTCCACGGCGCCAGCTCCGCCATCCTGCTCAGCGAGCCGGCCGGATATGACCAGTACCGCTTTTGGGTCCTCGGTTCGCTCGCTGGTGTCACGCGCTTTACCACCGCCTGGGTCGCGCCACCGATCGCTTGCGCATTGCTGGCGGCGTTTCTGCTGGCGCGTCCCTTGTCAGCACTGCTGCTGGGCGACGACAGCGCGCGTGCGCTAGGCCACCGGCCCGCGTTGCTGCGCGCTGGCGTGGCGCTGGTTGCCACTGTTCTCACCGGCAGCGCGGTCGCGTTGGCCGGGCCGATCGCCTTTCTCGGCTTGCTGGCGCCGCACCTTGCGCGCACGCTAAGGTGCACCGGACTGGCACAGCAGCTTGCGCTGTCGGCGGTGCTGGGCACGGCATTGCTGCTGCTGGCCGACCTTGGCGCGCGCCTGTGCGCGCAGCCGTTTGAGACGCCCGTGAGCGTGATGACTGCCATGCTGGGCGCACCCTTGCTGGTATGGCTGGCGCGCAGGGGCAGGCGATGAACGGACTGCTCACGATTGAGCCAGGCGTGCTTGCGCTGCGCTGCCGACAATGGTCAGTCGTGTTCTCTGCGCGCGCCTTGTGGGCCATCCCGGCACTGCTGGCTGGACTGGCCATGCTTTCACTTGTCGCACTGTGCGCCGGGCCCACCTGGCTCTCGGTTTTTGAATTGCGCGCAGCATTGACCGGCAGCGGCCCGACAGGGCTGCAGTTGCTGGTGAATGAACTGCGCTTGCCGCGCTTGATCGCTGGGCTGTTGGCGGGTGCGGCGCTCGGGTGTGCGGGTTGCCTGATCCAGGCCCTCAGCCGCAACAGACTGGCCACGCCCGATATTCTCGGTGTTTCCGATGGCGCGGCACTGGGCATCTTCATCGGACTGATAGCGGGCGGCACCGGGCTGATGGGCCCCTGGTGGAGCGGGCCTCTGGGCGCTCTGGGTGCGCTCTGCCTGCTCGCGCTCGCAGCAGGGCGCATCGGACCGTCGCTGCTGATTGTCGGCGTGGGTGTGGCGAGCTTGCTGCGCGCGCTCACCGAACTGGCGCTCGCGCGTCAGGAGCTGATGCATGCAAGTGCGCTGTACAGCTGGAGCGTGGGCAGCCTCACGGGCCGCGGCTACGAAGCTGCTTTACCCTTGGCCGCAGCGCTGTTGCTCCTGCTGCCGCTGGCGTCGCTGCTGTCGCACCGCCTCACACTGCTCGGCCTCGGATCCGATCTGGCCCGTGCGCTGGGCTTGCCGCTACGCGCGACGCAGTGGCAAGCCTTGCTGCTCGCAGTCCTGCTGGCCGGACTGGCAGTTGGCGTGTGCGGCCCGATCGCGTTTGTCGCACTGGCGGCGCCCTACCTGGCAACACGCCTGCTCGGCGCTATCGCGCCAGGCGGCAGCGCACTATGCGGCGCGATGCTGGTGGTGCTGGCGGACGCACTGGGACGGCTGGTCCTGCATGGCGCCGAGCTGCCGGCCGGCGTGGTCTGCAATCTGCTCGGTGGACCATTCCTGCTATGGCTGTTGCTCAACGAGGGTGAGGGAAAATCGACATGAAAATTGAAGGCCTGATTGCTGCACATGGCGACACGCGCATACTCAACGGGATCGACCTCGCTATCGTACCAGGCCAGGTGACCGTGATCGCAGGCCCGAATGGCTGCGGCAAGTCTACCCTGCTGCGCTGCATGGCACGCCTGCATCGCCCCCTGGCCGGCATGCTCAGTATGGCAGGCGAAGATATCTGGACGCTGTCAGGGCGCGAAGCGGCACGCCGCATTGCACTGCTGCCGCAGTCGCCGCTGACGCCCGAAGGCGTGACCGTCGGGGCGCTGGTGCGCTACGGTCGTCACCCCCATCAGTCACTGCTGCGCCAATGGTCGGTCCAGGACGAGCGCGCGGTCGAGCGGGCGTTGCGCGATACCGGCACGCTGGATCTGGCCACGCGCCGGCTCGACGAGCTCTCAGGCGGCCAGCGCCAGCGCTGCTGGCTGGCCATGATACTGGCACAGGAAACACCGTTGCTGCTGCTTGACGAACCGACCAGCATGCTCGACCTGGGCCATCAGGTCGAGGTGCTGGAACTGGTACGCGCACTTGCCGACAGCGGCCGCCAGATCGTGATGGTGCTCCACGATCTGGCGGCCGCCGCCCGCTATGCCGACACATTGGTGGCAATGCAGAGGGGCCGCATCGTGGCCGCCGGATGTCCGCGCAAGATCATCACGCCGGCTCTGGTACGCCAGCTTTACCAGGTGGATGCGGACATACTCCACGCGCCGGGAGACGGCGCGCCAGTGGTGATGCCAAGGGTCCGCGCCAGCCACATTCTTGAAACCGGATAAGGAAGACCTATGCAATTAAATGGGAAAGTCGCCATCGTCAGTGGCGCCGCGCAAGGTATCGGCGCGGCTGTCGCACGGGCGCTGGCGCAGCGCGGCGCCAGCGTCGCGGGCCTCGATATCAAAGGCGTGCAAGCTGACGACATTGCGCTTGGCCTGGCGGTCGACGTGGCCGACAGTGTGGCCGTCGACAAGGCCGTCGATCAGATCGAGGCCGAGCTGGGACCTGTGTCGGTCCTGGTCAGCGTGGCGGGGATTTTACTGCCCGGACCGGCGCTCACAATGACCGACGCGGATTGGGATCGCACCTTCAGCGTGAATGCGGGCGGCGTATTCCGGCTCAGCCGCGCGGTCGCTTCGCGCATGGTCCCGCGCCGCCAGGGCGCGATTGTCACGGTGGCGTCAAACGCTTCGTCGGTGCCACGCCAGCAGATGGCCGCCTATGCCGCGTCCAAGGCCGCGTCGACGCAATTTACGCGCTGCCTCGGGCTGGAGTTGGCGCAGTTCGGCATTCGCTGCAATGTCGTCTCGCCCGGTTCGACCGACACCGACATGCAGCGCCAGTTGTGGACCAGTCTGGACGGCGAGCGTGCCGCCATCGAAGGCACGCCAGCCAGCTACCGGGTTGGCATTCCGCTGGGCCGCATCGCCAGTGCGCAGGATATCGCCGATGCCGTCTGCTTTCTTGTCTCCGACAGCGCTCGCCACATCACGATGCACGACTTGCGCGTGGACGGCGGCGCTACGCTATAGCCAGGGCAGCTGCGTAGCCATGCACTGCGGCGATGTCCCAGACGGTGGCCGGGCGCCGCGTGGCATCAGGCGCGGCTGCGGTTGCCGCGCCGCTCGCCTCTGCCATCAGCGCGGGCAGACCATCGCCCAGGCCGCTCCCCCATGCCTTGACGACGGCTTCCTTGCGGCTCCACAAATGAAAAAACGCATCAGGATCGGCACGGCAGGCGGCCCGTTCCCCGGGTGCGTAGTAGCGTTCTGCCAGTTCGGTAAAAGGCCGGGCGTGATCGATGCGTTCCAGGTCGATGCCGACCGGCGCGGTATCGGAAATGGCAATGAGCGCATAGCGGCCGGAGTGCGAGACGTTGAACTGCAGGTCGCGCGCCGCAAGCTGCGGCTTGCCACGCGCGGCGGCCTCGAACACCAGCGTGTGCGCGCTAACCCCCAGCCGTTGGCCCAGCAATGCGCGCAGCGCGAGCCGGGATTGCGCGAACCGGACGCGGTCCGCGTGCTGGCGGAAGCGCAGGCAGCGTTCGCGCTCGGCCTGCTGGAGCCGCGCAAGCGGCACCTCGCCATCTGCCGTGTCGAGCAACCACACCCTCACCTGCGCCGGGACTGCCGCGGGCAGTAGCAGGGGCGTCAGTCGATCTGGATCCACGTGGTTTTCAGCTCCGTATATTTATCGAAAGCGTGCAGCGACTTGTCACGTCCGTTACCGGACTGCTTGTAACCGCCGAAGGGGACCGTAATGTCGTCGCCGTCGTACTGGTTCACGTGCACGGTGCCGGCGCGCAGGGCACGCGCGGTGCGGATGGCGCGGCTGATGTCGCGCGTCCACACCGCGGCCTGCAGGCCGTAAGGTGTGGCATTCGCCTGGCGCACGGCGTCGTCAATGTCGGTAAAACTCAGGACCGACAGCACCGGCCCGAAAATCTCCTGTGAGGCGATGCTCATGCTGTTGTCGACCTGGTCGAACAGGGTTGGCGCGATGTAAAAGCCGCCGGAATCCTCACGCGCGGCAGCACCGCCAAACAGCAGCTTGGCGCCCTCCTGCTTGCCCTGCTCGATAAAGCCCATCACGGTTTTCATTTGCGTGGCGTCGACGATGGCGCCCATGATGGTGCCTTCGTCAAGCGGGTCGCCGGGCTGGAAGCGCGGCAGCATGGGCAGCGCTTTTTCGAGGAAGGCATCCTTGATGGACGCTTCCACGAACAGGCGCGATGGCGCGTTGCAGCTCTCGCCCTGGTTGAAATAGATCGACCCGACCGCGGCACTGACGGCGGCATCGAGGTCAGGACAATCAGCGCAGACGATGTTGGCCGATTTGCCGCCCAGTTCAGTCCAGGCGCGCTTCAGGTTCGACTGGCCGGCCATCTGCAGGATCTGTTTGCCAGTGCGCGTTGAACCGGTAAAGCCAATGCAGTCCACGTCCATGTGCAGCGCCAGCGCGGCGCCGGCCTCGTGGCCATAACCCGGGACGACGTTGAACACGCCAGCCGGAATGCCTGCCTCGAGTGCGATCTCGGCCAGGCGCAATGCGGTCAGCGGCGATTTTTCGGATGGCTTCAGCACGACGCTGTTGCCGGCAGCAAGTGCCGGTGCGATCTTCCACGCGGCCATGATCATCGGATAATTCCACGGCACGATGGCAGCGACCACGCCGACCGGCTCGCGGGTGATGAGCGCCAGGCTGTTGTCGGCAGTGGGCGCGATCTCGTCGTAAATCTTGTCGATCGCCTCGCCGTACCAGCGGATGCAGTTGGCCGCGGCCGGCACATCGACGCTTTGGCTATATTTGATCGGTTTGCCCATGTCGAGCGTTTCAAGCAAAGCCAGTTCTTCGGCGTTGGCCAGAATCAGGTCGGCGAACTTGATCATGGTCCGCTTGCGCTGGGCGGGCGCCTTGCCGGCCCAGCGCCGGTCCTCAAACGCGGCGCGCGCTGCTGCCACGGCCAGATCCACGTCGGCGCCGTCGCACTGCGCGACCGCACCCAGGATGCGCCCGTCGATCGGCGACAGATTGTCGAAATGCCGCTCCGACTTCGCCCATACCCGCTCGCCGCCAATGAAAGCGCGACCGTCCGTCTCCAGCGCCGCAGCGCGGTCATGCCATTGCTTATCTGCCATTACATCCTCCGTTTGTCCGGTTCGGGCCAGCCACTGCAGGGGCGCGCGCCACCGCAGTGTCGCATCGATGCACGTGGCTGACGGTTTTTCAATTCTTGTGACGCTTTTGACAGGATTCACCGGATATAATCCACGGATTTTCCGGCCGTCCTTCGTTTCCCTGCGGCACTATTCAGCCTTTGTTTCCTCTGGAGTAAACATTACATGAATTACACACTGATCACCTGTGTGGTGCTGTACATGCTGGCCACGCTTGGCATCGGCGTCTGGGCCGGTACACGCATCAAGAACACGGCCGACTTTGCGATCGCCGGCCGCAGCCTGCCGCTGATCATGGTCATCACCACCACCTTCGCCACCTGGTTCGGCGCCGAGACGGTGATGGGCATTCCCGCGCGTTTCGTCCAGGGTGGGCTCAATTCCATCGTCGAAGATCCGTTCGGCGCCGGTACCTGCCTGATTTTGGTCGGCATGTTCTTTGCGGCGCGCCTGTATAAACTCAATCTGCTCACCATCGGCGACTACTACCGCCAGCGTTACGGCAAAGGCGTCGAGGTGTTCTGTTCGGCCGCGATCATCCTGTCCTACCTGGGCTGGGTGGCAGCGCAGATCACCGCGCTCGGCCTGGTGTTTTCGGTGCTGACCCAAGGCGCGATGACGGAAGCCTGGGGCATGATCATCGGTACCCTGCTGGTGCTGATCTACGTTGTGGCCGGCGGCTTTCTGGCTGTCGCCGTGACTGACTTCATTCAAATGATCGTGCTGGTAATCGGCCTTTCCGTCATTGCCTTCTTTTCGGCCGACCTGGCCGGTGGCGCCGACAAGGTGCTCAACATGGCCAACCAGAAGGACCTGTGGAACTTCCTGCCGCCGCCAAGCTTCCATGATGTCGCCTTTTTCATCGGCGCGGCACTGACCATGATGTTAGGTAGTATTCCGCAGCAGGACGTGTTCCAGCGCGTGATGTCGGCCAAGAATGCGCCAACCGCGCGCGCCGGCGCGATTATTGGTGGCGCCAGCTACATCATGTTTGCCTTTGTCCCGATGTTCATCGTCGCTTCCGCCGTACTGGTCATGGGCGAGAGCGGCATGGACATGGCCAAGAACGACTACCAGCGCTTGCTGCCGACGTTCGTGATGACCAAGATGCCGCTGGTGATGCAGATCCTGTTCTTTGGCGCGCTGCTGTCGGCGATCAAGAGTACCTCGTCGGCGACTTTGCTGGCGCCGTCCACCAGCTTTGTCGAGAACATCTACAAGCACCTGCGTCCGGGGCTGACCGACCGCCAGCAGCTGTTTGCGGTGCGCTGCACGATCATCGTGTTTGCGGCGCTGGTGCTGGCGTATGCGATCAAGATGAACGGGACGCCGATTTATGATCTGGTGTCGACTGCGTACCAGGTGACCCTGGTTGCTGCGTTTGTGCCGCTGGTGATGGGCTTGTACTGGAAGCGGGCTTCCAGCCAGGGGGCGATCGTATCGATTGCCTGCGGCCTGACGACCTGGATTGTGTACTTCCCGCAGATCACCAGCTTCGGCGAGCATTTCCCGGGGCAGCTGGCTGGCCTGATTGCGGCGTTTATCGGGATGTTTGTGGGTTCGCTGACGCCGCAGGTGCTGACCGATCTGAAGGAACGTTAAGCAGCATCGTCCTCGCGGAGGCGGCGGTCCGAGGACGATGTAACTTAGAGCCAGCCTCGCGCCTTTATATCGGCGAGGGTCGCGTCCAGCGCCGCCCGGATTCTGCCGATCATCTCGTCAATCTGCACCGTCGTCATCACCAGCGGTGGCGCAATGATCATCCTGTCCCCCACTGCGCGCATGATCACACCGTGATCGAACATGTAGCCGCGGCAGACCATCCCCACCCCGAGTGCCGGATCGAACAGCTCGCAGTCATGCGGCTTGTCGGCTCGCGTCTTGACCAGATTTAACCCAGCGACGAAGCCCAGGCTGTTGGTGTACCCCACCAGCGGATGGTCGCCCAGCGCCGCAAATTTGGCCTTGAGGTAGGGCCCCGTCTCGATCGCCACTTGCTTGACCAGCTGCTCTTCCAGAATGATGCCGAGGTTTTCCAGCGCCGCCGCGCAGGCCACCGGATGCCCGGAATAGGTAAAGCCGTGATTGAAGTCCCCGCCCTTTTCCGTCAGCACTTTGGCGACCCGGTCGCCAACCAGCACACCGCCAAGCGGCACATAGCCCGAGGTGACGCCCTTGGCAAAGGTAATCAGGTCAGGCTTGATCTGCATGAGCTCCGACGCAAACCACGCGCCCAGGCGGCCAAAGCCGCAGATCACTTCATCGGCAATGAGCAGCACGCCGTACTTGTCGCAGATGCGCTGGATCTCCGGCCAGTAGGTCGCTGGCGGAATGATCACGCCACCCGCACCCTGCACTGGTTCGCCGATGAACGCGGCCACTTTGTCAGGACCGATCGCCAGAATTTTCTGCTCCAGCCACCCGGCCGCGACGATGCCGAATTCGTTCTCGCTCATGCCCTGGCCCGACTCGAACCAGTTGGGCTGGCCGATGTGCTCAATGCCGGGCAGCGTGCCTGCCTGCTCGTGCATGCCTTCCATGCCGCCCAGTGCGGAGCCGGCAACCGTGCTGCCGTGATAGGCGTTGTAGCGGCTGATGATGGTGTGACGTTCCGGGCAACCCAGCAGATCCCAGTAGCGCCGCACCATGCGCAAATTGGTGTCGTTCGCTTCCGAACCCGAGCCGGTAAAGAACACGTGGTTGAACTGCGGCGGCGACAATTCGACCAGCAGTGAAGCCAGGTTCACCGCCGGGATGTTGGTGGTGTTGAAGAAGCTGTTGTAGAACGGCAGTGTCTCCATCTGGCGGTAGACGGCTTCGGAGATGCGCGTGCGGCCGTAGCCGACATTCACGCACCACAAGCCGCTCATCCCATCGAGGATCTTGTTGCCTTCGGAATCCCACAGGTAAATGCCTTCGCCGCGCACCATCACGCGCACGCCCTTGGACTTGAGCGCGGCATGGTCGGTAAAGGGATGCATGTAGTGCGCTGCGTCGAGCTTGCGCAGCGCTGCGGTGTCGTACACTTCGTTGACGGCGGCCTTGACGGATGCCAGTACGCTGGCCGCTGGTGCTAAGGATTGGGGTGGCATGATGAACCTCGCTAGTAAGTGGAATCAGACGTGCAGCAGCAGGTGCTCGCGCTCCCACGGGCTGATTACCGTCATGAATTCCTGGTGCTCCAGGTCCTTGATGGCAGCGTAGACGTCGATAAAGCGCTCGCCCAGCACGGTGCGCAGCTTGTCTTCGGCGCGCAGCATGTGCAGCGCTTCGGGCAGGCCTTGCGGCAGTTCGAACGGCATCTCGTAAGCGCTGCCCGTCATCATCGGGGTCGGTTCCAGCTGCTCGGTCATGCCAAGGTAGCCGCAGGCCAGCGTGGTCGCCAGCGCCAGGTAGGGATTGGCGTCCGCGCCAATGATGCGGTTTTCCACGCGCCGGTCCTGCACGCCCGATTCAGGCACGCGGAAGCCCACGGTACGGTTGTCCAGCCCCCACTGGATGTTGATCGGGGCGGCGGTATGGCGCACGATGCGGCGGTACGAATTCACGTACGGCGCCACGATCGCCATGGCCGACGGCATGTAGCGCTGCAGGCCACCAATGTACTGCTTGAACAGCGCGGACGATGAACCATCATCGTTGCTGAAGATATTCATGCCGGTTTTTGTATCCACCACGCTCTGGTGCACGTGCATGGCAGAACCCGGCTCGCCCGCCATCGGCTTGGCCATGAAGGTCGCATACATGTCGTGCTTAAGTGCCGCTTCGCGCAGGGTGCGCTTGAAGAAGAACACTTTGTCGGCCAGGCCAAGCGGGTCGCCATGCTGGAAGTTGATTTCCATCTGGCCGGCGCCAATCTCGTGAATCAGCGTGTCGACGTCGAGATTCATCAGGTCGCAGTAATCGTAGATGTCTTCGAACAGCGGATCGAATTCATTGACGGCGTCGATGCTGTAGACCTGGCGGCTGGTCTCGGCACGGCCGCTGCGGCCAATTGGCGGCTTGAGCGGCAAGTCGGGGTCGGTGTTCTTGGCCGTCAGGTAAAACTCCAGTTCGGGTGCGACCACCGGCCGCCAGCCCTTGTCGG
>DASWMN010000101.1:0-14921 GCA_036399735.1 Telluria sp.
ACACAATCCGGTGGCGGCTGCTCGAAATGAACAGGATGGAGGTGACGTTCCCGGCCAGCAGCAGAAGGACCAGAAAGAATTGGAGCGAGCTCAGCTTCTCGATCCCCGCCAGGACCACGCCCAGCACTGCCCCGAAAAACATGTTGATGCCGTTCAGGTTGGCCTGGTATTCACCATCCGACAATTTCCCGAAGCCGAAGACGGTCGCAATCTTTCCTATTCTTTGCAGCATACGTGAATTCCTTGTCGGATTACAGTTTGAATACGGGGTGGCCAGTTTTTTCAGCGACGCACGCGCCGCATCCACCGCCCAAGGCAGAGTGCGGATCGCGGCTGCATCAGCTACTCCTCAACATAACCCTTGCGCAGCTTTTCGGCCACCAGCTTGTCCAGTTCGCGGCGCGCGCGATCTGCGCTGTCGAACTGCTTGAGCATCTCCTGACCGCTGGTGCCGATGCGGCCGTAGGTGACCCGCAAGTCGCAGCCTTTGGCGCTCGCCCGCCAGAACTTGCGCGAGGTGCCCTGCTCGAAGCGCAGCGACGCCGTGGCTTCAACGCCAGCATCTGGCGGCGCGACATCGCCCGCGGCAGGCGCCGGGTCGGCACCCGGTGCGGCCGGTGCAGCCGGTGCAGCCGCTGCCCGCGTCGGCACAGGCGCCACCAGCGACACGATATCCTGCGCAAGGGCGCGGTCTTCTCCCGAGCCAAGCATGGCGTCGATCCGCTGCAGCACGGCCGCAGGGTCGGTGCGCCAGTCCTTGCCAGGGATATCGAGCACGCCCCAGCCGAAGGCGCGCAGCACACCCGGACGAAACACGTAGCGCTCCACCGTATCGACAGCGGCGCCATCGGGCTTGTCGAGCAGGATGGCCAGCGCGTAGGCCCGGCGCTCTTTGTCGACGATGGCCAGGTCGCAGCGGAACTGGGAGCGGCCCACGTCCACATGCACCTCGTGCCCGCGCGCGCGCAGGGCACTGGCGATGGCATCGCGGATGCTGTCGGCCCCGGTGGCGCGTGCGAACGCGCTGCGCGCGCCGTGATTGAGCGCGCCCAGCACCGCCTGCGCCTGCTCGAACTTGCCGGCCGCGCCGGCCTGCGCGAACTGCAGGAAGCTGCGCAAGGCCGCCGCGCCATCGTTGTGGACATTGGTAATGGCTTCGGCCTGAATGGTCGACACCACCGCCATCCGATGGCGTGCGCGGCTGAAGATCACGTTCAGGCGTTTCTCGCCGCCGCGCTGGTTGATCGGTCCGAAATTCATCAGCATCTTGCCCTCCGGCCCGGGCGCATAGCAGATACTGAGGATGATCACGTCGCGCTCGTCGCCCTGTACGTTCTCCAGATTCTTGACAAACAGGCCGTTGAACTGGTCTTCGTCTTCGCGCACATACTCGCGGGCCAGATTGGTGGCGAACTCGCTGTCCTGCTCGGCCAGCGCTTCCAGCGCGGCTTCAATCGCGCTTTGCTGCGCCTCCGAGAAGGCCACCACACCCAGGCTCAGGCCCGTGTCACGGCGCAGCAGGTCGCGCACCATTTCGGCGATGTAGCGTGCTTCGGGTGCATTGCGCCGGTCGGCATACACGCCGTCCGTGATGCGGTGGAAGCTGATGGGCTGCCCCAGCACGGCGGCGCTGGCCAGTTCACCGACGCCGTCCTGGTCCGAGCGCGCCAGCAAGGTCTGGTCGACCTGCTGCTCCAGCGCGCGGTCGGGAATCGTGACCAGGCGGCCATCGTAGAAGGCCGCGTTCGAGAAACTGATCAGCGCTTCATGACGGCTGCGATAATGCCATGCCAGCATGGTGGCCGGCAGATTGCGCGCCGCCTGGTTCAGCAGGCTGTCGGCATCGAGGCTGATGGCGATGCTCTCGCCCTCCTCCTGCACCACGATCTCGTTGTCGGTATCGGCCCCGCCGGCACTGAAGAAGCTGGTCGGCGGCAGCTGCATTTCGTCGCCCACCACGATCACCTGGCGCGCCCGGCTCATGGCCGGAACCGCTTCTTCCGTCGGAATCTGGCTGGCCTCGTCGAAGATCACCACATCGAACAGGTCGGCCGACAGCGGCAAGGTATCGGACACCGACAATGGGCTCATCAGCCAGACCGGCTTGAGGTCGTTGACAACCATGCCGGTTTCCTCGTCGCTCACATCGCGGATCGAACGATGGCGCATGCTTTTGCCGAATTCGTGTTCGAGTTCGCGCCGGCCGGTGGCATACGATTTTTTAAACGTCTTGCCATCGGCGTCCAGCTGCGCTGCCGCCAGCGACGAGGCACGCACATGCGCGGAAAAATGGGCGTGCCGGGTGGCGCGCACCAGTTGCGCGTTAATCGCCAGCAGCTCGCGCTGGCCATCGGCGACGATCCTTGCCGTTTGCGCCAGCGCGGCGCCGCCGAAGCCGGCCAGCACACCATTGTGACGTTCCAGCCGGCTCAGCGTTTCATCGGCGATCAGCGCCTCGCACTGCGCCGGGGTATGGTCGAGCCCTTGCATGACGAAGGCGCAGGCCGGTTCGGCCCCATCGACGGCGCGCAGCAGCGGCAGCAGGTCGGGCAGCTCGTCGAGCGCTTCGCGCAGGTCGCGTACCAGCTCGGCCACCTGGCCCAGCGTGGTGTCGCGCCCCAGACGCAGACCAGCGCCGGCGTGCTGCACCAGCTGCGCCAGTGGCGCCTGGGCCCGCGCTGCCATGCGCGCTGCCGCCAGCGGATCGGGCGCCGCGCGCAATTGCGCGATCAAGCGGTGCGGGCCGTCGCTCTGCTGAATGCGTCGTTCGAGCGCATCCAGATGCTGCGTGAATGACTGCATCCGTTGTACGCCATAGTGGACGCGGTAGCCGCTGTCCGCCGACTCCAGCGCCCGCGCCGCCGCGTGCTCGTCGGCCAGTGCCGCAAGTACTTTGGTGTAGCCGGGATGAATGGCGTGCTGGCTGAAGTCGTAGCGGCGCTTGAGTTCACCACGCAAACGCCACCAGGATGGATTCAACCAGCGCATGATCGACGGTTCCATGGCACGCGCCTGGGTCAGGGCGCTGTCGGTGTCATCCGGCGTGAGCTTGCCGCGCCAGTGGCTGGTGGCGCTCTGTGCGCCCGCCAGTACGGCAGCGCGCGCCGCCAGGTCCTGGCGCGCCGCGCTTAGCGCGCTGTACGCCGCACTACCCACATCGAGCAGGTCCAGGTGCGCGGCCAGACCGCTGTCGAGCAGCCATTGACAGTCCGCTGCGATGGCCGCTGCCGGTGCCAGCTGCTCGTCGGGCCCGATCAGCGTGGCGTGGTTTTCCAGGAGCGGATCGAGCGTTTCGAACACGCTTTCGAGCGTCCCGCACAACTGGCCGGTGCGGCTGTACGCATGCTCGTCCTGCAGCAGCGCGCGTCCCAGCCGGCTGAATGGATGGGAAGCCAGACTGTTCAGACCAAAGCGTTCGCGCATGGTCTTGTGAACGCGTTCGGGCAGATCACCTTGCCGCTGCCACTGGCTGTACCCAGGCAGCTGTTCACGCAAGGCGGGACCCGCCTGCGGCGCTGCCGGCAATTCCACCAGGCGCCGCAACAGGCCGCGCACGGGCATGCCCAGGTCCGGGTGCAGACTGCCCATGGCCTGCTCGAACTGCTCGAGCAGGTGCTGGTGCGCCTCGACCTGGGCCACCAGCGCGTCGCGCCGTACGGCCAGTGCTGCGCTGTCATCGGCCTGCCCCATCCATTGCTCGTAGCACGCCTTGAGGTCGCCGATAAAGGCCTTCTTGTCGGTTTGCGAATCGTGGATCAGGCAGCACAGCGCTTCCAGGCCGCTGCTCTTGAGGCGATGGAACACCACGTCCAGCGCGGCGCGTTTCTCGCACACGAACAGAACGCGCTTGCCGCGCCCTGCAAAGTCGGCAATCAGGTTGGTGATGGTTTGCGATTTGCCGGTACCCGGTGGCCCCTGGATGATGAAACTGCGGCCGCTGCGCGCCAATGCCACCGCGGTCTGCTGGGTCGCGTCGGACGCCACCACGCTCCATTGTTCGCACGCCGGCAAAGTCGGTGGCGCGCTCGTTTCCATCGCGCGCGGCTCGATCGAAAATACCCGGTCAAAGGCCGGGTTCGCAGTGGCCCCGTCGAGCAGCTGCGCATAGTCGCGCACCAGCGACATCTTTTTGTAGTTGAAATTGGCCAGCGTCACCTGGGTCAGGTCCAGATCCCAGGCGTAGCGATGGCCCTCGGACTCCTGCAGCACGTAGCCTTCGCGCTCCGTGGCCTCGGCCGCTTCCACCATCTGCGGCTGGCGCGTGCGCGGACCGGGCGCGGCTCCCGCCTCGAAGCGCTGCGGCAGATCGGCCGGCCGCACGTAATGCTCGAACAATGCGCGCCCGAGCGGACGGTAGTCGTCGCGCGCATAACTGTAAGGCGGCAGCCAGCCAGCGCTGGCACGGCGCACGGTGCCGGGCCGGCGCCGCTGATACTGCTGCATGCGCTGCATGGCCTTCTGGCGCACCAGGCGAATCGCGACCTTGTCCACCAGGCGCAGTTCGACGGCCGGTTCGGTGCGGCGGATCTGGGCCAGGATGTCGGCATGGATCGCCGCCAGACTGGTGGTTTCAAGGTCGACCGTTTCCGGCAGGCGGATATCGTACAGCTGCTGCAGCTGGTGCCGCAGAACCGGGTTGAATTCAGCCTCGCTGCCGGCGCACTGCACCAGATACTGGTCGCGCACGCCCTTGCGCTTGGCCAGCTCCAGCGGTATCCACAGCAGCGGCGTGACAATACGCTCCTCGGGCGTTTCCTTCAGATTGTGCCAGCGCAGGAAAGCGACGACGAGACGTAGATTGCTGAAACCGAATTCGGCCCGGTCGCGCCGGGTGTCACTGATCAGGTGATCGAGCGCAGGCGGCAGATAGGGCTGATCGTCGAAACGCAGCCAGCTTTGCAGGGCCACCGGCTTGCCGGACAAAAGTTCTTTGGCAAACGGGCCGCCCCAGGTGCAGATCTGCTCCGGACGCACGCTCTCGATCTGCAGCATCAGGGGCACGCTGGCAACCGTCAGGTTGACCGTGCCCGCGCTCGGTCGGAAGTGCAGTAGCCGGTTGCGGCGCGACAGATCGAACAAGCGGTCGCGCAAGTGCGCCAGCACGGCGACCCGGCGCGGGGCGGCGCCATTGGTACCGGCCAAGGCGCGCTCCACGTCCAGCGCCATTGGCTGATCGCGCCAGTTGCGCAGCTGGGTGCAGAGAGCGCCAACATCGGTGGCGCGCTGGTGGCGGTTAATTTCGGTCATCTCGACGATGATCGCGGCCACGATGGGATTGAGCCGCTCATACAGTTCGAACAGGTTGCGGCGGTGGGCGACGAAGGAGCGCAGATCATCCTCGTCGGCGAAATCGAGGCCGCAAGCCAGGCTGGCCAGGATCATCCCCAGCGAGAAGACATCGGTGATCTCATCATGATGGCCCAGACTGTGCTCCCAGGTCATGGATCCGGCCAGATACACGGGGCGCACGATGGGCGCGCCGGCGTCGAACTGCAGCGCCAGATCGGACACGTTCTCGCGCCCGTCGTCTTCCTGCTCGCGGCGCAGCGCACCAATGATATTGAGCGCCGAGGCGGGATTGGGCTGCACCCGGTGCACCGCGTCGATCTGCATCCGCGCCGCCTGTCCCAGCGGCGAGCGCAGTGTCAGCGTGCCATCGTCGCCGACGTGTACCGCGTCCGCATCAAGCGCAGCCACTCTGCCCTGCGCGTGCAGGCCCGCCACCTGCCCGAACAGGGGCAACAGCAGCATCAGCACATCGTCGGTCGACAAGGGTTTGCTGGCCTGGGCCGCGATCAGGGCCGCCAGGGTGCGTGCCTGCGCGTGATCCATTGGTTCGACGCTCATGGCTGCACCTCCTTGGCCAGCTGGCGCTTGAAGCGATCCAGCTCGCGCTTGCCGAAGCCGGCATCGCGCTGCAAATTGCGCAGGAAGGCGTCATAGCTGCCCAGCGCATGGGCGATGCGCCCGGCGCGCAGCAAGGCGGCGTCCTGCTGGTCGGGGTCGGCCAGGGCCAGATCGAGCATCAGCGCATTCAGATAGTGGCGCACGCTGTCGTCGACCTGCCTGGCGTCGAAGGCCTGGGGACCGAGCGCACTTTCATCGTCGCGCCAGTCGGGGAACAGCATGCGCACCTGGGCCATTACCGCGTCGGACGCGAAGCTGTTCGCATCGAGGAAATACGCCACGAAGCCGCGCGTCATCGCCTGCAGGCGCAACTGGCCCTGCAAGTCCAGGCGTTCGAGCGACAGGCTGCCGTGCAGACGCTGATCGATCCAGGCATCGAGTTCGCCGGCGTTTTCCCACCACAGCGCCAGGGCGCGGGCACGAATAAAGGTTTCAGGGTGACTGAACTGGGCACTGGCGCTGTCTTCTTGCGCATCGACTTCGGCAGCCTGGCGCAGGTAGGCATCCGGGTCCACCGAGGCCATCCCGGTCTGTACCTTGACCAGGGTCGCCACTGCCGCGCCCAGGCTGCCGGCCGCCACGGCACTACCGCGATCGGCGAACAGTTCGGTATGCAGGCTATAGCGGCGCCAGGTTTCGTTCTGGCTTGACGAGGCCGACGCGGCGCTCACGGTGTTGCCCAGAATACGGTCTGTAATCAGATGACGGCTCTCGTCGCGCGACCACAGCAGATAGTGGGACAACTCATGACCGAGCACAGCGAGCAGCTCCGGTGGCGACAGCCGTTCCAGCAGCGGGCCATGCAGAATAATGTGGATTTCGCCGGGTACAAACATCAGGGAGGCGTTCATTTCCACGCCGGCAGACTGGTACAGCGTGGCCGGCGCATCGATGTGCAGCCTTTGCATGGCCGTCGCGAGGGCAGCATGGACGTCGGCATGGGCCTGGGCGTCAATACGGTAGGTGTCGCGCAGCAGCATCGCGCGCAGCGATTCGCGCTGCTCGTCCGCTGTGGCGCGGGCGGCAGCCCAACGCCATACCTCCGGCTCGTGGCGCTGCAAATAATCGGCAATGGTGGCGTGGTAGGGCAAGGGCTGCAAGGCGCTGATGGCGCGTGCGGCGGACGGCAAGCTGTGGGATTCCAAAGTCAGAGTTCCTTGCTGGCACAGGTGCCAGGGAAATTAAATTGCCTCAATGCTAGCGCATTTTAGCCCGGATATCAGTCCCTTCCACGCCTGAACCTGCAGAAATCTGCGCCAGGGATTGCGTCCCAACGGAGACAGACGCGGCATCCGGCACATCCATCCGGGGCCGAGAGCGTTTGCGCCGCGTCAGCGGCCCGCTGGCGCGGGCGTCTAGAGTGGACAGCAGCGCCGGCGGCGGGCTGCCATCACGTGGTAGCCACGCATCAGGTCTGTCGCCAGTGCAAGCAGCTGCTTGCACTCATTCTTGCAAAGGGCAATCATCATGCAGAATTCAAGGAGCAGTCATCTCACACCCCGCAGGCGCGCAATCGCCTGCGCAATCGGCGTTGCTGTCGCCGCAACCATCGCACCAACGCCAACGCTGGCAGCCGAAGCGGCGGCGGGACTGTACAGCGTGATCAACCTGGGCCCCGAAGCGGGCGCCGCCGCCCTGCTCAACGAGCGTGGCCAGGCCGCGTTCGGCTCGATCGGCTACGACGGCATTACCAACGGCTACTTCGACGGCGACCGCTTGCACCGCATCGGTACGCTTGGTGGCAGTTACGGCTGGGTGTGGGGATTGAACAAACACGGCGTGGTCGTGGGCGAAGCGGAAGACGCCGAGGAGCACAGCAACATTCTGGGATTTACCTGGACGGTGCGGCGCGGCACGCGCGCCCTGCCCGGCACCTCGGTGGCAAGCGCGCGCGCCATCAACGATCGCAACTATGTGGTGGGGTTCACCAGCGCGCCGCCCACGATCACTGGCCGGGCGCGTGGCTGGAGCCCGGATGGGACCGTGACCGCGCTCGGGCCGGTACCCTTGTCGCTGTCCGAAGCCTTCGCCGTCAACCAGGGTGGCAATGCGACCGGTTATGCCGATGTGACCGGCGGCGACATCCACGCCATGTTCTGGACACCGGCCGGCGTACAGACCGATCTGGGCACCCTGGGTGGCCAGCGCGCCTTCGGCCTGCATATCAACAATTGCGATGCAGTGGCCGGCGTTTCCGACGATGCCAGCAATGAAAGGGAGCTGGGATTTTACTGGACACGCAACAGCGGCATGGTGCCGATCAGGGTCGAAGGCGGCGGCTCACGCCTGGTATCGGGCCTGAACTGCCGTGGCGAAGTGGTGGGCGACACCACGGTTGGCGAACGCAGCCTGGCTTACCAGTGGTCCCTCCGGCGCGGGCTGGTGACGCTGCCGTACGGCTCGGCAACGCGCAGCGATGTGTTTGACATCAATAACAAGAGCGAGATGGTGGGTCTGATCGAACGCGGCGCGCTCGACGGTGGTGGTTTGCGTGCGGTGCGCTGGCCGGGCCTGGCCGCGCCGATCGACCTGAACACGCGCCTGCATCGCCCGCCCGCCGGCCTGGTCCTCGAAGCAGCCGCCGCCATCAACGAGGACGGGGTCATCCTGGCGCACTCGAATGCGGGCCTGGTCATGCTGCGACCCGGAAAACATGGTACGGACGCGCCGGTGCTCGGTCCGATCATCGGTTTGCCCGAGGCAGTCGAGCTCGGGCAAGACGTCGCGCTGACCATCGGCTTTGTCGACGCCAACGCGGCGCAAACCCACAGCGCCAGCGTGGAGTGGATTGACGGCTGCGCCTCGCCTGCGCCGCTGGTACGGGAAACGCGCGGCGTCGGCCAGGTGAGTTTGCAGCATCGCTTCTGCAATGCGGGTTTTTCCACCGTCAAAGTCACGGTCACCGATTCGGGCGGCCGTTCCACCCGGCTGCAAAAGGATTTCGTGGTGGAGTCGGCGACGCTGGCCTCGCTTAGCGGCAAGGGCACGCTGCGCGGCGCGCCGCCGCTGGCACTGCACCGCTTCCGCGATCAGCCCTTGCAGTTTGCGCTGTGGGCGCCGCTGGGGCGCAAAGCCCCGCCGCAAGATGGCGTTGGCAAGCCGCTTGTGATCCTGTCGGGCCCGTTCTATTTCCGCAGCGAGAAAGTGGCGTCGGCCACGGCAGCCGGGCAGCAAGCGCGGGTGGAAGGCACTGGCAGCCTGAATGGCCACCCCGGGTATCGCTTTGCGCTCGAGGCGGACGCCGCTAGCGGCGCGCAAACCGGCAGCCCGAGTCGCCTGCGCGTACGCATCTCGCATATCGACCAGCGTACCGGCGCCGAGGTGCTCGACTACGAGAATGGGGTCGCGTCGAAAGCCGGCACGCCTGGCGCTGACAGCGTGGTCGTGGACGGCTCACTCAGACTGCGCCATTAAGCACGCGGCGCGGCGCCCCAGCTGCGGACCCTGAGGCGTTTGAAGCGCCGGTCCGCAGCGTGGGGCGCCTTGCTTTGCGGATCCGAACGAGCAGGGTTCGATCGGCGGACACATGCACTACAATGCGCTTTGTTCCCACACAGGCTCAAGCATATGAAAACATGGATTTCGATGACGCCGCTGCTCACGGCACTGATCGCATCAACTGCTTGCGCGCAAGAAAAGAGGGCGCCCGACTTTATCGTGACAGCACTGACCGCGCCCCACAGTTTTACGCCCGGGGTCGAAGGCCCCGCAGTCGATGCGCAGGGCAAACTCTACGCGGTCAATTTTGCGCGCCAGCAGACCATTGGCGTGGTCGATGCGCAAGGTGGGGCCCAGGTCTTTCTCACCTTGCCTGGCGACGCGATTGGCAACGGCATCCGTTTCGGCAAGGATGGCGCGATGTTTGTTGCGGACTATGTGGGCCACAATATCCTGCGCGTCGATCCGGCCACCCGCGCCGTCACGGTTTTTGCTCATGACGACGCCATGCACCAACCGAACGATCTGGCGATCATGGCCAATGGCGTGCTGTATGCGAGCGACCCGGACTGGAAGAACAATGGCGGCAAAGTCTGGCGTATCGACACGGCCGGCCGCGCCACGCTGGTGGCGGCGGACCTGGGGACGGCGAACGGCATCGAAGTGAGCCCGGACGGGCGCACACTGTATGTGGGCGAGAGCGTGCAGCGCGTCATCTGGGCGTTCGCGATAGCCGCCGATGGCAGCCTGTCCGGCAAACGCGCTTTTGCCCGCTTCCCCGATTTCGGCCTGGACGGCATGCGCGCCGACATCGATGGCAACCTGTATGTGACGCGTTATGGCAAAGGGACCGTGGTCAAGCTTGCCCCGGACGGCAAGCTGCTGCGCGAAATCGCCCTGCCCGGCAAAAAGCCGAGCAACCTTGCCTTTGGCGGACCGGACGGGCGCACCGTGTATGTGACCGAAGTGGAGAACGGGCAATTGCTGCAGTTCCGCGCTGACAGGCCGGGCAACGAGTGGCAGCAGCTGCGCTGAGCGTGATGGGCGTTGCCTGACGCCCGCGCGAAAAAATAGCCGCGCTTCGATGGCAAAAACGGGGAGCAGCCGGCTGTTTGCGAACCATCAAGTCTGCGACATCTCCAAGGTGCACACTCGACCCGATCGACCCGGCCCCGTGACAGCATGGCTTGCTGCAAGCGGATAAACCGTCAGACAAATGCGGCCGCTAGCGACCAGCATGGGCAGTCGCACGCACGCCTTGAGGTAGTGATGAGCACCACGATGAACACCGAAGCCACGGGCGGCGGCAATCCGCCGTCCAACACCGCTCCCGTGCTTGCAGTCCACCTCATCCACGGCACATGGCCCCAAGGTCCTTTTGCGATCCGCCGCTTTGACCACGCAACATGGATTTCGACTGGCTCCGCATTTCTGGAATGCATGACCGAGCAGATCAGGCATCCCGTGGTATTCACGGAATTCAACTGGTGCGGACGTAACTCGTTCCATGCAAGAGCGGCAGCAGCCTTGCGTTTTTGCGAGCATATTCAAAGCGCCATGCGGGCCCATCCACGGGCCAGGCATGTGGTTCTTGCGCATAGCCATGGCGGTACCATTGCCATGCATGCGCTCGGCCTTCTGCAACATCAGCCAGCCCCGGTTGCCCCCATTCCCCTGGCGATTTTCATGTCAACACCCTTTGCTTATCTGAAGGATGCTGAACGAAACCACCTGGTGATGACACTGTTCTCATTTGCCTGCATCAGTTCGCAGTTGGCGCTCCATTTGTTCGGCCATTCTCTTCCCCGTCCCGTGTCCGATTTCCCGCACACCGCGGCCTATCTGGGCGTTGCTTTGTTTTACGTGGTATTCGGTCTGCTGCAGCAATGCCAGCCAGAGCTCGGGCATGGCTTCAAAATCGCTGTAAGCATTCCCGATGCCACCCGCGTCCTGGTCATGCGCGGCACACGCGATGAGGCCTCGCTGGCGATCGGACTGGGCCAGGCAATTCACTCGAGTGGCGATATCTTCTTCAACTATGTGAACAAGTTTCGCATTAAAAATTTTTTGGTGTACCTGTTGGTGCTAACGATCGTGCAGACACTATTCGGCGAGGATTTAACGATTATTTTGCTCGGTGTGGTCGGTATTTCAGGATTTCTCTTACTATGCTGCACGACCGGGCTGGATATGATTTCATCGTTGGGGAAATATACAATTGAAGTGGACGCGGTTCCGCCCAACCGCCATTGCGACTGCTGGACCTTCGACACGCTCGATACCGGGTCGATCCGGCACTGTCTGTATTCGGACCCGCAAGTCCAGGCCGCCATAGCGAAGTCCTTGAACGCCCTTTGCGCCGACGCGCCGGATTAGTCCGGCCTTACCGGCATGGTCTTCGCGGCCGGGGTCAGTACTGTCGATCCGGGCATGTATGGCAAGTGGGAGGGGGAACTCCGGCGCCATTATTTCAAGGCAGGGGATGCGGATCCGGCGATTCCCGCCCAAATCATGGAGTACAAGCTCGACATCATCAAAGGCGCGCTGATCAGCCACACGCGCCAGGCTGACGGCGAGTTCGGTGCCTCCAGTCTGTTCAGCGAATTCGACTTCAATTGCACGAGAGATTTCGTTTCCGGCCAAATTTTTCGCACCAGCGCGTATGAGAGTGGCAAGTGGGAAGAGTCGCAATCCGTGCTCATTCACAAGGTCAGCGAGAATGTGCTCGCCATGTACTGGCTCAGGGTGGTGAACAACATTGACGAGGCGCCGGACAAGCCACTCCGTAAATGGGCGCTGGTCAGCACCGGCACATTGCGCAGGATCCCGGCGGCCGCCAGTACAAAACCGGCCGAGTGACAGGCGAGCTGCGTGCTCGGCACAACGGCCGGTAGCGCTGGAATGCCGCCACCTGGCGGGTTAGCACCGTGATGGCACAGCCCGCCGCACGCGGTTCCTCACCCTGCCCGTTCTGCGCTTTGCCATTCTGCGCGTTCTGCCCTACCCGTTCGATTCTGCGAATGGTACTTCACATCAAGCCAACAGCCGGGAATGCCATGAGGGACGAAAAAATAGCCCACGAGTGGGCTATTTTCTACGGCAAAAGTGGGCGCGTAGCGCCCTGCTTCGTTTCCTTACGCGCCCAATGCCTGCAAAGCGGCATTGAAGGTTGCGCTAGGACGCATGACGGCCGATACCTTGGCTTCGTCGAGCTTGTAGTAACCGCCGACGTCGGCCGCCTTGCCCTGCACTTCGAGCAATTCAGCAACGATCTTCTGCTCGTTTTCAGCCAGGGACTTGGCCAGCGGCGCGAAGTGCGCAGCCAGTTCGGCGTCGTCCTTCTGCGCGGCCAGTTCCTGCGCCCAGAACAGGGACAGATAGAACTGGCTGCCGCGGTTGTCGAGCTCGCCAGTTTTCGGCGATGGCGACTTGCGGTTGTCCAGCAGCTTGCCAGTGGCAGCGTCGAGCGTCGTGGCCAGCACCTTGGCTTTTTTATTGCCGGTTTTCAGGCCCATGTCTTCGAAGCTGACCGCCAGCGCCAGGAATTCGCCCAGCGAGTCCCAGCGCAGGTGGTTTTCTTCGACCAGCTGCTGCACGTGCTTTGGTGCCGAACCGCCGGCGCCGGTTTCGTACATCCCGCCGCCCGCCATCAGCGGAACGATCGACAGCATCTTGGCGCTGGTGCCCAGTTCCAGGATCGGGAACAGGTCGGTCAGGTAGTCGCGCAGAATGTTGCCGGTCACCGAGATGGTGTCCAGGCCACGGCTGACGCGCTCGAGCGTGTAACGCATGGCGCGCACTTGCGACATGATGCGAATTTCCAGGCCGCTCGTGTCGTGGTCCTTCAGATAGACCTCGACCTTCTTGATCAGTTCATTTTCGTGCGGACGGTACGGGTCGAGCCAGAAGACTGCTGGCATGCCCGAATTGCGCGCGCGCGTGACGGCCAGTTTGACCCAGTCGCGGATTGGCGCATCCTTGACCTGGCACATGCGCCAGATATCGCCCTGCTCCACGGTCTGGGTCAGCAGCACTTCGCCGGTGGCCAGATCGGTGATATTGGCAATGCCGCCTTCCGACACTTCGAAGGTCTTGTCGTGCGAACCGTATTCTTCCGCCTTCTGGGCCATCAGGCCGACGTTCGGCACCGTGCCCATGGTGCGCGGATCGAACGCGCCGTGCCATTTGCAGAAGTTGATGATTTCCTGATAAATACGGGCGAAGGTGCTTTCCGGGATGACTGCCTTGACTTCCTTGAGGCGGCCGTCGGCGCCGTACATCTTGCCGCCGGCGCGGATCATGGCAGGCATCGAGGCGTCGACAATCACGTCGTTCGGCGAGTGGAAGTTGGTGATGCCCTTGGCCGAATCGACCATGGCCAGCGCCGGCCGGTTTTCCTGGCATGCATGCAGGTCGCGGATAACTTCTTCGCGCTGCGAGGTCGGCAGGTCGGCGATCTTGCTGTACAGGTCGGCCATACCGTTATTCACGTTCACGTCCAGGCTGTCGAACAGGGCCTGGTGCTTCTCGAATGCTTCCTTGTAGAACATGCGCACGCAGTGACCGAACACGATCGGGTGCGACACCTTCATCATGGTCGCTTTCACGTGCAGCGAGAACAGCACGCCAGTCTTGTGGGCGTCGTCGATCTGCGCTTCGTAGAACGCCAGCAGGGCCTTACGGCTCATGAACATCGAATCGATGATCTCGCCGTCCAGCAGGGAAACCTTCGGCTTCAGAACGATCGTTTTGCCGCTGTTGGTGATCAATTCCATCTTCACATCGCGCGCGCCCTTGATGGTCAGCGACTTTTCGCCGTGGTAGAAGTCACCACTGGTCATGTGCGACACGTGAGTGCGCGACGCCTGCGACCATTCACCCATCGAATGCGGGCTCTTGCGGGCCGCCTCTTTGACTGCGCGCGGTGCGCGGCGATCGGAATTGCCTTCACGCAGAACCGGATTGACGCTCGAACCAATGCAGCTGCCGTAGCGCGTTTTGATGGCCTTTTCTTCGGCGGTTTGCGGATCTTCCGGATAGTCCGGAATCGCGTAGCCCTTGTCCTGCAGCTCCTTGATGGCCGCGCGCAGCTGCGAAACCGAGGCGCTGATATTCGGCAGCTTGATGATGTTTGCCTCAGGGCGCAGAGTCAGCTCGCCCAGTTCGATCATCGAGTCGGTCACGCGCTGCTCGGCGCTGAGATTTTCCGGGAAGGCAGCCAGGATACGCGCCGCCACCGAAATGTCGCTCGCTGCAATCTTAATGCCGGCCGGCTTGGCGAAAGCGGTCACGACTGGCAAGAAAGCGTAAGTCGCCAGCAACGGCGCTTCATCGGTCAGCGTGTAAATAATGGTTTGATCACTGCTCATGGGTTTTTGCTCGGTTCCAGCGAACGGGTAATTCGCAATAGTGGGAATATATTCGCCTGCCCGTCTTGCGGTCAGTACGACATCTCTTGTTCCGGTCAAACGACCGCTGTGAACCGACATGATATCGCAAAAAGAGTTCAAGGATTCACATCGTGAAAACTGATTGCACGATATGCTGGAAGAAAAGCACCGATCGGATTTCCGGCC
>DASWMN010000102.1:0-13543 GCA_036399735.1 Telluria sp.
GCCGTTCCAGAACGTGGTCTACCTGGAAAAGCGCACGCTCACGCTCGATACCCCGGACGCCGACCGTTTCATCACGGCCGAAAAGCAGAACATCCTGATCGACTCCTTCATCAAGTGGCGCATTGCCGATCCGAAGCTGTACTACATCAGCTTCAATGGCGAAGAAATGCGCGCCATTAACCGTCTGTCGCAGATCGCCAAGGCCGCCCTGAACGAAGAAATCACCAAGCGCAGCGTGCACGATGTGATTTCCGGCGAGCGCGCCAAGGTCATGGACGCGGTGCAGGCCAAGGTTGTCAACGACGCCAAGCTGGTCGGTATCGCGATTGTCGACGTGCGCCTGAAGCGGGTCGAATACGCGGAAGACATCAACGCCTCGGTGTACCTGCGCATGAAGGCCGAGCGCAACAAGGCCGCCAACGAACTGCGCGCCACCGGTACCGCCGAACTGGTGGGCCTGAAGGCGCAGGCCGACCGCGAGCGTACCGAGATCCTGTCGGTGGCCTTCCGCAAGGCCGAGCAGATCAAGGGCGAGGGCGATGCCGAAGCGTCGCGCATCTATGCCGACGCATTTGGCAAGAACCCCGAGTTCTACAAGTTCTACCGTTCGCTCGAAGCCTACCGCGCCACCTTCCGCAATCACAGTGACGTGATGGTGCTCGACTCGAATTCGGAATTCTTCAAGTACTTCCGCAGCCCGGGCGGCGCCGCCGCACCGGCAGCGGCCAAGAAGTAAGCGGCCCCGGCTCGTACATCGCCCTCGCGCAGGCCCCGCCTGCGCGAGGGCGATGTCGTTTCAGCCCGCCGATCTGGCGGCGCTGACAATTTTCTTGGGTCATCCATAGCAAATTCAGGTAAAATTGATGGTTCGGCGCACCATTTGGCCCGACCGCATGCTTCCTGTTGCTTGTTTTTTAACTAGACCTTTTGCCCATGCCGAATTGGCTTTTGCCCGAACATATTGCCGACGTCTTGCCCTCCGAAGCACGCAAGATCGAGGAGCTGCGTCGCCTGATGCTCGATAACTTCCGTCTGTACGGATACGAGCTGGTGATGCCGCCCCTGCTCGAGTATGTCGACTCGCTGCTGACCGGCGCCGGCCAGGATACCGATCTGCGCACCTTCAAGCTGGTGGACCAGATTTCCGGCCGCATGCTGGGCCTGCGCGCCGACATGACGACCCAGGTCGCGCGCATCGACGCCCACCTGCTCAACCGCGATTCCGTCACCCGCCTGTGCTACGCCGGCAGCGTGCTGCATACCCGCCCGAGCGGCCTGCACGCCACCCGCGAGCCACTCCAGATCGGCGCCGAAATCTACGGCCACGCCGGCCTCGAAGCGGATGCCGAAATCCAGGAACTGGCGCTGGCGTCGCTGGCCCTGGCCGGCTTCCCCGACGTGCGTCTCGACCTGTCGCACGTGGGTGTGGTGCGGGCCCTGCTCGACAGCGATGCGCTGGCGCGCAAGGACGAAGCGGCCGTGTACCACCTGCTGCGCGCCAAAGACATGCCCGGCCTGGACGCGCTCAGCGCCGCCTATGCGCCGGCCACCCGCGCGGCCCTGCTGGCGCTGCCGAACCTGTATGGCGATATCGACGTGCTCACGCGTGCCCGCGCGCTGCTGCCCGATCTGCCCGGCATCGCGCGCGCGCTGGCCGAACTGGCCGCGCTGGCCGGGTCCGCGCTGGGCCGCGCCGAAGTGGCGATCGACCTGGCGGACCTGCGCGGCTATGCCTACGAAAGCGGCGCCATGTTCGCGCTGTACGTGCCCGGCCTGCCGAACGCGGTGGCGCGCGGCGGGCGCTATGACCATGTGGGCGAAGCGTTCGGCCGGGCCCGCCCGGCGACCGGCTTCTCGCTCGACTTGCGCGAACTGGCGCGGCTGCTGCCGACCGCCGAACGCAAGCATTCGATCCGCGCACCTTGGGGCAATGCGCCCGAACTGCGCGAACAAATAGCTCAGCTGCGCAAGGCAGGGGAGGTTGTGATCCAGAGTATGCCGGGTCACGACAATGAGCAGGACGAGTTCGAGTGCGATCGCGTACTTGTCCTCGAAGACAGTAACTGGATTCTCAAAAACTTAGGCTAAGTGTGATGTCAAAGAAAAACGTGGCAAAGAACGTCGTTGTCATCGGTACCCAATGGGGCGATGAAGGCAAAGGTAAAATCGTCGACTGGCTGACCGACAACGCCCAGGGCGTGGTCCGTTTCCAGGGTGGCCATAATGCGGGCCACACGCTGGTCATCAAGGGCCAGAAGACGGCACTCCAGCTGATTCCGTCGGGCATCATGCGCGAAGGCGTGGCCTGCTACATCGGTAACGGTGTGGTGGTGTCGGTGCCGGATGTGATGCGCGAGATCGACAAGCTGCAGGCCATCGGCGTCGAAGTCGTGTCGCGCCTGAAGATTTCCGAAGCCTGCCCGGTCATCCTGCCTTACCACGTCGCTGTCGACGTGGCGCGCGAAAAAGCCCGTGGCGAAAACAAGATCGGCACCACCTGCAAAGGGATTGGCCCGGCCTACGAAGACAAGGTGGCACGCCGCGCAATCCGCATCGCCGACCTGCTGAACCCGGAGCGTTTCGCCGAGAAGCTGCGCGAGAACCTGGCTTACCATAACTTCGTGCTGACCAACTACCTGAACGCCGACCCGGTCGACTTCCAGACAACCTACGATGACGCGATGGCCCTGGTGCCGCGCCTGAAACCGATGGTGGGCGACGTGTCGTCCCAGCTGTACGCCGCCTACAAGGCTGGCGGCAACCTGCTGTTCGAAGGCGCGCAAGGCTCGCTGCTCGACGTCGACCACGGCACTTATCCGTACGTGACCTCGTCCAACTGCGTGGCCGGCAACGCCTCGGCCGGCGCGGGTGTCGGTCCAAACATGCTGCACTACATCCTGGGCATCACCAAGGCCTACACCACCCGTGTCGGCTCCGGTCCGTTCCCGTCCGAACTGCCCACCGATGCGGGCGTCGGCCACCATCTGTCGTCGGTCGGCCATGAATTTGGCACCGTCACCGGCCGGGCGCGCCGCTGCGGCTGGTTCGACGCCGCGCTGCTGCGCCGCTCGGTCCAGATCAACGGCGTGTCGGGCATGTGCCTGACCAAGCTCGACGTGCTGGACGGCATCGAGACGCTCAAGCTGTGCACCGGCTACACCATCGACGGCCAGGCAGTCGACATCTTCCCGGTGGGCGCGGAAGATGCGGCGCGCTGCGTGCCAGTCTACGAAGAAATGCCGGGCTGGAAAGAATCGACTGTCGGCGCCAAGTCGCTGGCCGATCTGCCTGCCACCGCGCGTGCCTACATCAAACGTATCGAAGAACTGGTCGGCGTGCCGGTCGATATGGTTTCCACCGGTCCTGACCGGGTTGAGACCATCGTCCTGCGCCATCCATTCGAATAAGAACAGAGGAGCTGACCATGACCACCCCACCATCGACCGACAAAGACCTCTGGGTTTCCTGGGACGAGTACCACCGCCTGATCGAGCGCCTGGCGCTCAAGGTCTACGAATCGGGCTGGAAATTTGACCAGGTGCTGTGCCTGGCGCGCGGCGGCGTGCGTCCCGGCGACGTGTTCTCGCGCATCTTCGACGTGCCGCTGGCGATCCTGTCGACCAGTTCCTACCGCGAAGAAGCGGGCACTGTGCGCGGCGACCTCGATATCGCCAAGTACATGACCATGACCAAGGGGCCGCTGGCAGGCAAGATTTTGCTGGTCGACGATCTGGCCGATTCGGGCGTCACGCTCGACAAGGTCACCCGTCACCTGTCCGAAAACTTCAGCGGCGTCACCGAAGTCAAGTCGGCCGTCATCTGGGTCAAGGGCTGCTCCTCGATCATGCCGGATTATTTCCTGGAAGAGTTGCCGCACAATCCGTGGATTCACCAGCCGTTCGAAGATTACGACGGCCTGCGTCCGCACCAGTTGTCGGCCTGGCTCAAGAAATTCGAGAATTAATCGCAGCGGCGGACGATCCCAGGATCCTCCGCCGTTTTTCGTTGCCAGCACCTATCCCCGACACCATGAAAAAGATGTCCTTCCCGATCGCCACGGCGCTGCTGGCAAGCGGCTGCGGCTCCGCGCCTGCTCCCAAGTCGGAGCTGACGATAGGCTACGCGCTGCACAACCAGACCCTGAGCTACACGGTGCGTAACACCACACCCTTCAGTTCGCTCAACAGCGCCCAGGCCCTCACCAACAAGGTGATCGACATGGCCGGCAGCGTGGCTGCGGCCAGCCGTCTGTCGCCAGGCTTCCATGCCACCACCGAAGCAGACGCCGCGGCCAAGGCCGCCAGCTATGGCCACGTGGTCGATCCGGCCCACGATATCAGCGAAGAACTGGTGGCCGCGTTTGAGGCGGAGAAGGGGATCCGGCGCGCGGAAGGCGTGTTGGCGGTTCCGGACGACATCAAGGTCAAGGATATAGCGCGCGCGGCGCGCGGGCGGGCCCGCTTCATGCTCGACGTCGAGACCGAAAAATGGGGACTGTCCACCTTTGCCACCGACTGGTTCCATTACGATTTGCATTACCAGGCCAGCGCCCGTCTGATCGACACCGAGTCGGGCAAGATCGTGGCCAGCGGCGTGTGCAAGGATACGCCTGACGACAAGGCCAAGGCGCCCAATTTCGACCAGCTGATGATCGACAACGCCGCCCTGCTCAAGGCGCGCATTGCCGCCGCCGCGATGGAATGCGTGGCCACGCTGAAGTCGAAAATGCTGCGTTAACGCACAGGACCCTTGTCTCGCTTTTTGATTGCACCATGACCCAAACTTTTATTCAGACCTTCATCCTGCTGATCCTGGTCACCGACCCCTTCGGCAACGTTCCCCTGTTCGTCAGCGCGCTGCGCCAGGTGCCGAAAGAGCGGCGCTGGAAAGTGGTGGTGCGCGAATGCCTGATCGCCTTCTTCGTGCTGCTGCTGTTCATGTTCTTCGGCAGCCACCTGCTGGCTGCCATGCAGCTGTCGGAGATCTCGCTGCGCATTGGCGGCAGCGTGATCCTGTTCCTGATCGCCTTGCGCATGGTGTTCCCGCAGCCGGGTGGCCCGTTCGGCGGTGCGGACGAGGCGCAGGGTGGTGAGCCGTTCATCGTGCCGCTGGCCATCCCCGCCATTGCCGGCCCGTCGGCGCTGGCCACGGTGCTGCTGTTCTCTTCCGATACCACCACCGATGTCATGCTGCATGTGGGCGCGCTGACCGCGGTGGCGATGGTCTGGCTGGCCGTGTTCCTGTCGGCCGAGCGCCTCCAGGAAAAGCTCGGCCCGCAAGTGATGACCGCCTTCGAGCGGCTGATGGGACTGATCCTGTCCGCGATGGCGGTCGAAATGTTCCTGGCGGGCATACGGGAATTCATCAAGTCGGTGTAGCGTTGTCGCCAATGCTTACAAAAATAATATGATTTTCCGAGGAGTTGTTGCTAAAATATCAGCTTTAGCAAACCTCGGCTCATCATGAAACCATTCGCTCTGACCCTTTTCGCCGCACTGGCCGCTGCCAGCGCTTCTTCCTTCGCTGCAGACGTCTCCAGTAACGTTGAAAAATGCGAGCGCCCGCTGGGCACCATCGCCGTCAGTGAAAACCGTGGTGCCAGTCAGCACGAACTGCAAAGCTACGGGCTCGGTTCGCCGGTCTCCCTGCTGCGCATCATGATCCAGAATTCGAATTGCTTCACCGTGGTCGAACGCGGCGTGGCCATGGCCAACCTGCAGGAAGAGCGCGCGCTGGCCGCCAATGGCGAATCGCTGGGCGGCTCGAACGTCGGCAAGGGCCAGCTGCAGGCGGCTGACTTCGTGATGACGCCTGGCGTGCAATTCACCGCCAACAGCGGCGGCATTGGCGGGGCACTGTCGAACTGGGGTGGTTCGCGCCTGGGCGGCATCGTGGGCGGCATTGCCGGCAACCTCAAGTTCAAGGAAGCGCAAACCAGCTTGCTGATCGCCGACGTGCGTTCCGGCATCCAGGTGGCTGCAGCTGAAGGCACCGCCAAGAAGACCGACTTCGGCATGTCTGGCTGGAACTACGGCGGCGCTGGCTACACCAGCGCCAACGGCTACACCAACACGCCGGAAGGCAAGATGGTTGCGGCCAGTCTGCTCGACAACTACAACAAGGTGGTGCTGGCGATTCGCAGTACGCCCAGCCTGATCAAGACCAGCAGCGCGGAAAGCCGCATCAACGCCGGCAACTCGACCCGCGCCGGCGTGCCGGTGGCAGCTGGCGCCAGCGTGTATGCGCGCCTGGCGTCGGTGAAGGTGTTCACCGAGCCGAGCGCCAAAAGCAAGCTGATGGGCACGCTGAAGCGCGAAGAAGAGGCAATTGCCACCGGCGAAGAACAAAACGGCTTCGTGCGCGTGGACGGCGAAAACGTTTCGGGCGGCTGGGTTCAGCGCTCGCTGGTGTCGACCGCGCCAGCCCAGCAGTAAGCCTTATTCGGCAGTGGTGGGGGCGATGTCCGCCGTCACTGCCGACACCCGGTTGGCGGGAAAGCCGCCTTGCCGGGCGTGTTCGCGCACCATCTCCTCGTTGGGCGCGTTATCGATGCAGTACACCTTGGCGCCCGTGACCTCGCTCTGGACCCGCTGGATCTGCGGCCCCATCTTCGACAACACCCCGCACGACACTTCCGAGATGCCCTTCAGGTCGGCCAGCGACAGTGTCCCGGCGCCCGCAATTTCACGCCCAATGACCTATCCTGGCATGGCATGCTCCTTGTGATTGGGTGGCCGCCGGCGCGGTCAGCATCCACCTTGATACGCCGGTTTGCCGCAATTGCTTGTATTTTTACATCGCATTGGCGGCCAATTGCTATGTCATAGCAATATAAATATCCTTTCCTGGTAATTTGAAGTATAGTCAGATGATGCTCTTTCGCCAATGTGGCGAGGGCATTCTCCCTTTGATTGCTTCAACCTCGAAAAGGATCATCCTTCATGCGTCCTGTACTGCGTTTTTCCCTCCTCATCCTGGCGGCCTCGACCTTGCAAGCTGTCGCTGCCACGCACTCATTGGGCATCAAGGGGCCGAACGGCGAGCAAACCGTCGCCTACGATGTCAATGCGCGCGGGCAGGTTGCCGCCGTCCTGGAAGATGAAGAGGGCAATCAGCGCGGGGTGCTGTTTGACCAGGGCAGGCTGACCGAGCTGCGTTCGCTTGGCGGCGGCTACAGCGACGCCAAGGCCATCAATGACGACGGCATGGTGGTCGGTTCGGCGCAGGGCGCGGACCGGCACTGGAAAGCCTTCGTCTATGAGCGCATGCGCGGAATGCGCGAACTGGGCACGCTCGGCGGCGACAGCAGTTACGGCATGGCCATCAACCGGCGCGGCGAGGTGGTCGGTTTCGCCGACACCAGCAAGGGCTACTTTCATGCGTTTCTGGCCAGCGCCACCGGCACCATGACCGACCTGGGCACGCTGGGCGGCACCATCAGTTATGCGAGCGCCATGAACAACAAGGGGCAGGTGGTGGGCACAGCATCGATGCCTGACGAATATCGTCATGCTTTCCTGTACGATCCCTTGCGTGGCATGGTCGACCTGGGCACGCTGGGCGGTCTGTCCAGTTCGGCCTCGGCCATCAACGATGCGGGCGTCGTGGTGGGCGCGGCGCTCACGCGCGAGCGGCGCTGGCATGCGTTCATGCACGATGGAAAGCGCATGATCGATCTGGGCGCGATCATCGGCCACGGATCAAGCTTTGCCACGGGTATCAACAGCGCCGGCCACGTGGTCGGCACGCTGCTCATTGGCGACGAACGCCAATCCTTCGTCTGGCGCGATGGCAAGATGAACATTCACCGGGGCGGCAAGGGCTTGCACCTGGCCAATGCGATCAACGATGAAGAACTGGTGATCGGCGCCACCTACGATAAACGCATGGATGCGGCCACCATGCCGTCGGCAGCTGCGCCCGTGGTGACCACCGGCGGGCAGGAGCTGACCGCGCTGACCTTCTTTGTGATTGGCGCCGGCGCGCTTGGGGTGGCGCTGCGGCGCCGCTTCATTGGCCTGCGCGGGCGGGCCTTCGCATAACACTTGCCAAGCACTGCCATTGGTGCAACCATCGCAGCTCGTTTACCTGCGCGAGCTGCCATGTCCCTCAGTCTCTACTACCATCCGCTTGCTTCCTATTGCCACAAGGTGATGGTGGCGCTGCACGAACTCGGCCTCGATGCCGAGCGCAAACTCATCAATCTGGGTGACGAGGCCGATCGCGCGCAGCTCAAGGCGCTGTGGCCCATGACCAAGTTTCCCGTGCTGCGCGATCACGCGCGGGGCATGGATGTCCCTGAATCGTCGATCATCATTGAATACCTGGACCGCCATGACGGTGGCGCCGGGCGCCTGCTGCCGGCTGACGCCGACGCCGCGCTCGATGTGCGGCTGTGGGACCGTGTGTTCGACAATTACGTGCAGGGGCCGATGCAGGAAATCGTTGCCGCCCACTTCAACGGCGTCAAGGACAACAGCGCGCGCCTGGCCACGCTGGCCGCCGCCTACCGCATGATCGATGCGCGCATGGTCGGGCGCAGCTGGGTGGTGGGCGACGCCTTCAGCATGGCCGACTGCGCGGCCGTGCCGGCCCTGTTCTATGCTTGCACGCTCAGCCCGTTCCCAGACGATTGCGTCAACCTTGCTGCCTACTTCGAGCGCTTGATGGCACGTCCTTCCGTCCAGAAAACGCTGGAAGAAGCGCGGCCGTATTTCGATATGTACCCGTTTGCCGACGCCATTGCCACGCGCTTTCGCCAGGCTTGAGCGGCCAGGCTGGCCAGGCCGTTCAAGCTGTATCGTATTTTCATCACCACCAGGACGACGTCATGCAAACCCGAATCCGTATTCTGTTCATCGCATCGGTGCTGTTCTGCCAGTCGGTCCAGGCCGCCGCAGAGTCGGCAGGCTGCGCCCGAGGCGAAGCGGCCCTGGCCAATGCAGACCTTGCCGGTGCCGCACAGTGGAGCACGGTATGCCTGGCCCAGGCCGATCTGAGCGATGCGGCGAAGCGGCGCGCCCTGCAGCTCAGGGCATGGGCTTTTTTCAATCTGAATCAGGATAAAGCTGCTGTCCTGGATCAGGAGAATTCCTTCAAGCTCGGCGCGCCACGCGAAATCGCCGAGTTCGTCAATTACAGCTCTTACCTGCGGCGCGTTGCGCGCTACCAGGATAGTCTGAACGCGCTGCGTTCAGCTGAAAAACTCGAGCGGGCGGCCGGGAAGCCGGGGATGATGATTCAGTACAATCTTGGGTGGACGCTGTTCGAGCTCGGACGCTATGAGGGAGCGGTCCAGGTGCTGGGCGCCGCCATTCCATCGCAGCCCGATTTCCCGTTTGCCTATTGGCGCCGCGCCCTTGCCCTCGAGGCGATGGGACGCAAGGCGCAAGCCAGGCTTGACATTGAAAAGGCAGCCGACCTGGTCGTGAATGGCCCCATGAAATTTACCGATGATAAGTTCATGGCGGCGCTGCGTTCAAAAGTGGCAGAGTACGGTCTGGCAAAAAAATATGCGTTTTAAGTCGTTGCGACGTGGGCGCGCATGCTGCCCACGCGCTATTCGTCCGCCATGATGTTTTCTGCCACAAACACGGTCACAAACTGCATGGGCGTGAGCTCGCCGCCGGCTTGCCTGGCCAGCGCCTGATTGGCTTCCCACAGTTGCCGTATCGCGCCGCGCACCTCCGGACCGTAATCGAGTTGCTCCATCACGATGTCTTCCCATGTGCCTTCGCTGTCGAAGGTTTGGCGCAGCTTGGGCGTAACCGCAGCGAGCTTCACTTCCATGTCGGGGTCTAGCGCGCCGATTGTCTTGAGGATGAAGGAGTCGACAAACTTGAGGAACGGTTTGCCTTCGTAGCGGTTGAAAGGAATCGGGTCCTGCCCGGCGTCGATCGCACTCATGCTACTACTTCCCTAACATGGAGACCACGTTGTCGGCACCTGGCGCGCCGAAGGCCTGGGTTTTCAGCACATGCAGCTGGTCGCGCATTTGCGCCGCTTTTTCGAATTCCAGGTTCTTGGCGTGCTCGATCATCAGCTTCTCGAGGCGCTTGATCTCCTTGCCGATCTGCTTCTCGCTCATCGATTCGATCTTGGCGGTTTCCTTTTCCGCGTCCAGGTGCTCGCGCGCCTGCTGCGGGCTGTACACGCCGTCGATCAGTTCCTTGATCTGCTTCTTGATGCCGACCGGGGTGATGCCGTTGGCCGCGTTGAAGGCAACCTGCTTGGCGCGCCGCCGTTCGGTTTCGCCGATCGCCATCTTCATGGAATCGGTGATCTTGTCGGCGTACAGAATCGCCACCCCGTTCAGGTTACGTGCGGCGCGGCCAATGGTTTGAATCAGGCTGCGCTCGGAGCGCAGGAAGCCTTCCTTGTCGGCGTCGAGAATGGCCACCAGCGACACTTCGGGCAAGTCCAGGCCTTCGCGCAGCAGGTTGATGCCGACCAGGACGTCGAAGGTGCCCAGGCGCAGATCGCGCAGGATCTCAACCCGTTCCACGGTCTCGATATCGCTGTGCAGGTAGCGCACCTTGATGCCATGGTCGCCCAGGTAGTCGGTCAGCTGCTCGGCCATGCGCTTGGTCAGCGTGGTCACGAGCACGCGTTCATCCTTGGCCACGCGGTCCTGGATTTCGGACATCAGGTCGTCCACCTGGGTCAGCGCCGGCTTGACGATCACCTGCGGGTCGACCAGGCCGGTCGGGCGCACTACCTGCTCGACCACGTTGTCGGCATGCGTCTTTTCGTAGTCGGCCGGGGTCGCCGACACAAAGATGGTCTGGCGCAGCTTGCCTTCGAATTCTTCGAACTTGAGCGGGCGGTTGTCCAGCGCCGACGGCAGCCGGAAGCCGTAATCGACCAGGTTGGTCTTGCGCGAACGGTCGCCGTTGTACATGGCGTTGAGCTGGCCCACCAGCACGTGCGACTCGTCGAGGAACATCAGCGCGTCCTTGGGCAGATAGTCGACCAGGGTCGGCGGCGGCTCGCCCGGCATGGCGCCCGACAGGTGGCGCGAATAGTTTTCGATGCCCTTGGTGAAGCCGATTTCGGCCATCATCTCGAGGTCGAAGCGGGTGCGCTGCTCGAGCCGCTGCTCTTCGATCAGCTTGTTCTCCTTGCGGAAGAACTCGAGACGGTCGCGCAGTTCCAGCTTGATCGATTCGATCGCGCGCAGCACGGTCGAACGCGGGGTCACGTAGTGCGAACCCGGATACACGGTCAAGCGCGGGATCTTCTGCCGTACGCGCCCGGTGAGCGGGTCGAACAGCTGCAGCGACTCGATCTCGTCGTCGAACATCTCGACCCGGATCGCCAGTTCCGCATGCTCGGCGGGGAAGATGTCGATGGTGTCGCCGCGCACGCGGAAGGTGCCGCGCCCGAAGTCGACTTCATTTCTGGTGTACTGCATCTGGATCAGGCGCGCGATCACGTCGCGCTGGGCGACCTTGTCCTTGGCGCGCAGCGTCAGTATCATCTGGTGGTATTCATTCGGGTTGCCGATACCGTAAATGGCCGACACGGTGGCCACGATCACCACGTCGCGCCGCTCCATCAGGCTCTTGGTGCACGACAGGCGCATCTGTTCGATGTGCTCGTTGATCGACGAGTCCTTTTCGATGAACAGGTCGCGCTGCGGCACGTACGCTTCCGGCTGGTAGTAATCGTAATAACTGACAAAATATTCGACCGCGTTTTGCGGGAAGAATTCGCGGAACTCCGAATACAGCTGGGCGGCCAGCGTCTTGTTCGGTGCGAACACGATGGCCGGGCGGCCGGCGCGCGCGATCACGTTGGCCATGGTGTAGGTCTTGCCCGAACCGGTCACGCCCAGCAGGGTCTGGAACGACAGGCCGTCGTTGATGCCCTCGATCAGGCCCTCGATCGCGGTCGGCTGGTCGCCAGCGGGCGGGAAGGGCTGGTGCAGCTTGAACGGCGAATCGGGGAAGGTCACCACGGTCGGCGCCGGGTCGTTTGCAACGGATAAATCAGCCATACGATCAGACCTTTGTTAGAATGGTGGCCCGCTTGCGGCGCCAATGAATTCAAGGGGCCGCTGTCTATACAACTGCAGCCGACAACCAAGTTTACCAGATGACCTCACCAGCTTCCGCCAGCATCTTCAGCGCCATCGAATTGGCCCCGCGCGACCCTATTCTGGGTATCACCGAGGCGTTCAACGCCGATCCCAACCCAGCCAAAATCAACCTCGGCGTGGGTGTCTATTATGACGATAATGGCAAAGTGCCGCTGCTGGCGTGCGTGCGCAAAGCCGAAGAGATTCTGATGGAGCAACTGGCGCCCCGCACCTACCTGCCGATCGAAGGCCTGGCGGCGTACGACAAGGCGGTGCAAGAGCTCGTATTTGGTGCCGGCAGCGCGATTATTCAAGACAAACGTGCAGTGACCGTGCAAGCCATTGGCGGCACCGGCGCCCTGAAAATCGGCGCCGATTTCCTGCAGCGGTTTGCCCCGGGATCAAGTGTCTACATCAGCGATCCAAGCTGGGAAAACCACCGCGCCCTGTTCGAAAGCGCCGGATTCAAGGTCAATACCTACCGCTACTACGACGCGGCCACCCGCGGCGTCGACTTTGCCGGCATGCTGGCCGACCTGAAAGCGATGCCGAAGGGCGCGATCGTGCTGCTGCACGCCTGCTGCCACAATCCGACCGGCGCCGACCTCACTGCCGCCCAGTGGGATGAAGTCATCGCTGCCGTGCGCACCGGCGCGCTGGTGCCGTTCCTCGACATGGCTTACCAGGGCTTTGGCGCCGGTATCGCCGAAGACGGCGCCGTGGTCGGCAAATTCGCCGCTGCCGGCGGTCCGCTGCTGATCTCGAATTCCTTCTCCAAGTCGTTCTCGCTGTACGGCGAACGCGTGGGCGCCCTGTCGGTGGTGGGCGAGAGCGCCGAAGAAGCGGCGCGCCTGCTGTCCCAGCTCAAGCGCGTGGTGCGCACCAACTATTCGAACCCGCCGGTCCACGGCGGCAAAGTGATCGCCACCGCGCTGACCACGCCGGAACTGCGCCAGCTGTGGGAAGACGAGCTGGCCGGCATGCGCGTGCGCATCAAGGAAATGCGCAACGCCTTTGTAGAAAAACTCAAGGCCAAAGCGCCGGCCCACGATTTCGAATTCGTGCGCGAGCAGGTTGGCATGTTCTCTTACTCGGGCTTGACGAAGGCGCAAGTCGAGCGTCTGCGCAGCGAGCATTCGATCTACGCCGTTGATACCGGACGCATCTGCGTGGCTGCGCTGAACTCGAAAAATATCGATCTCGTCATTGACGCAATCGCGAAAGTCCTCTAAACTCTTGCTTCTTCGGATTGCGCGGCAGCGTGCAGTTCGACAGGCATCGGGACGTACGGCACCAGATTGCGCGGCTTGACAGCGTAACTTGAGAAGTACATAATGTTGCCTCTTTTCCCTGATAGCTCAGTTGGTAGAGCGACGGACTGTTAATCCGCAGGTCCCTGGTTCGAGTCCAGGTCGGGGAGCCAGAATTTTAAGAGCCACGTTGAAAAACGTGGCTTTTTTATTT
>DASWMN010000103.1:0-3005 GCA_036399735.1 Telluria sp.
GTGTCACGCTGCTGTGCGAACCGGAACGCAGCGCCTGGACCGACGGCTTCATCGTCGATTTCGGCACCAACCTGGAAAACGCCGAGGCCATCGAGCGCTCCGGTACGCGCCGGGTTGCCGAACTGCGCCGCCGCGAAACGGCCAGCGTGGCGCAGACGGCCACGGAGAAGGAGCTGACCGTGGCAAAACTGAGCCTGCTGCATGCCCAGGTCGAGCCGCACTTCCTGTACAACACCCTGGCCAGCGCGCAGCTGCTGACCCGTACCGATCCGGCCCGCGCCGATGAGATGCTGGGCAATCTGATCCTGTACCTGCGCCATTCGCTGCCGCGTACCGAGGATGCGCTGTCGACCCTCGGCGAAGAACTGGAACGGGTGCAGGCTTATCTCGATATTCTCAAGATCCGCATGGGTAGCCGGCTGAACCTGCAGGTCGATGTGGCGCCGGCACTGCGTGCGCTGCCTTTCCCGACCATGATGCTGCAGACCCTGGTCGAAAACGCGATCAAGCATGGCCTCGAACCCAAGCCCGGTGGCGGCACCGTGTGGATCCTCGCACGACCCAGCGAGCACGCTGTGGCGGTCACAGTGGCCGATGACGGGCGCGGTTTTTCAGCCGAAGGCGGCGGCACCGGCATCGGCCTGCGCAATGTGCGCGAGCGCCTGCGCCTGGCTTACGGCAGCGGCGCGGCGTTTGCCATCGTGGCCAATTTCCCGAACGGCGTGGCCGCCACCATCACCGTCCCGAACACACCGATCAAGGGAGCCGGCCATGACTAAGTGCGTGATCGCCGAAGATGAGATCCTGCTGCGCGATGCCCTGGTCCAGCTGCTGGAGCAGGTCTGGCCGGAGCTCGAGATTGTGGCAGTCTGCGACGATGGCGGCAGCGCGCTGGAAGCCATCGCCGAACATCAGCCGGAAGTTGCTTTTCTTGACATCCGCATGCCAGGCCTGACCGGTCTCGAAGTGGCGGCGGCGCTGCCGCAGGCCAGTCCACGCACCCAGGCGGTGTTTGTAACGGCCTACGACCAGTACGCGCTGGACGCTTTCGACCGCGGCGCGGTGGATTATCTGCTCAAGCCGGTCGCCCGGCCGCGCCTGGAGGCGACGGTGGCGCGCATCAAGACGCGGCTGGCCAGCGGCAGTCACGATGCGGCTGCGCTGGCCGAACTGGTGTCCAGGCTGGGGCAGGGGATTGCCAACAGCAGCAAGGAGCCGCCGCTGGTGTGGCTGACTGCCAGCGCCGGCAACGAAACGCGCCTGATCATGATCGAGGACATCGCCTACTTCCAGTCCGATACCAAGTACACGGTGGTGATGACGGCGGCCGGCGAGGCGCTGCTGCGTAAACCCATCCGCGAGCTGCTCGATGTGCTGGACCCGAACATCTTCAAGCAGATCCACCGCTCGACCATCGTCAATCTGCGCGCGATCGCCTCGATCACCCGCGACGAAACAGGGCGCGGCATCGTCAAACTGAGGAATCGCCCGGAAACCTTGTCGGTCAGTCAACCCTTCATGGCGTTGTTCCGCAACATGTAAAACTGTAAGGAAAGGTTTCAATGTGCGCTGGCGTACGGAATTTCATGTTGCCTCTGTTAAACTAATCAGTATTCCGCACCAACTGCGGCTGCTGCGCCCCAGGGCGTGTCGTTAACATAAAAGAGGTACGTAAAATGAAAAAACTGATTATTGCAGCTGCGCTGCTGCTGGGCGCCACCAGCGCCATGGCCGAAGTGGGTGTAAGCATCAACATTGGCCAGCCGGGTTTCTACGGCCAGATCGAACTGGGCGACTTCCGCGCCCCGCCGACCGTGTATGCCCAGCCGATCATCGTTGAGCGCAGCCCACGCTATGTGCGCGCCGAGCCGATGTACCTGCGCGTACCGCCAGGCCACATGAAAAAATGGAGCAAGCACTGCGGCGCCTACAACGCCTGCGGCCGTCAGGTTTATTTCGTGCGCGATGAGTGGTACAGCAATACCTACGCGCCGCGCTACCGCAGCTCGCACGGCGGCTACGACCGTCGCGATGACCGCCGCGATTACCGCGATGACCGTCGTGATGACCGCCGCGACGACCGCCGTGACGACCGCGACGACGACCGTGGCCACGGTCACGGCAATGGCCACGGCAAAGGCCACGGCAAGCATTAAGCACTGACTCACACGCGCCCCGTGCGCGCGTTTTCCCGCCTCGCGTAGTAGACTGCTTGTCATCTATGTGGACGGGAGAAGCGCGTGCGTGGCGAGATCGTGATTGTTGGTGGCGGGGCCGGTGGCCTCGAGTTGGCGAGCAAGCTGGGGCGCAAGCTGGGCCCCGCCCGGGTGATGCTGGTCGACAGCCGCCTGACGCACATCTGGAAGCCGTCGCTGCATGAAGTTGCAGCCGGCACGCTGGACGCCCACCAGGAAGGCCTGTCTTACCAGATGCTGGCGCACGACAACGGCTTCACGTTCGTGTATGGCGCGCTCACCGCGCTCGATCCCCACGCCCGCAAACTGAGCGTCAGTCCCGTCAGCACGGCCGACGGCGAACAGATCCTGCCTGAGCGCACGGTCGACTTTGCGTCGCTCGTCATCGCGGTCGGCAGCACCAGCAATTACTTCGGCGTGCCTGGCGCCAAAGAACACACCATTTCCCTGAACGCGGCCGAAGACGCCGAACGGTTCCGTCTGTCGCTGCTCAAGCAGCTGGCCCAGGCCGATACCGCGCGCGGCAACGGCGCCGACGCGCATGTGAATGTGGTGATCATCGGCGCCGGCGCCACCGGCGTCGAGCTGGCGGCCGAGCTGCGCGAAGCGAGCGGTGTCTACGCCACCTACGGTTTTGCCAATCTGCGCCCCGAGCGCGATGTGCGCATCACCTTGCTGGAGGGCGCGCCACGGATTCTGGCGCCGCTGCCGGAGCGCGTATCGGCAGCCGCCCACACGCTGCTCACGCAACGCGGCGTTACTGTGGTCACCGAGTGCCGCGTCACACAAATCGATGCCACGCGGGTCATC
>DASWMN010000104.1:0-24782 GCA_036399735.1 Telluria sp.
ACCAGCGACAAGCGGCGCCGCTTCAACCTGGGTGATGTCATCGGCGACACCCACGCCACCTTTGCCGCGCAGCTCAAGCGCGCCAACTGCGAAACCACGATCGACTGCGCACCGGACCTGATGCTCGACTCGTATCCGGGCAGTCTGGGGCAGGTGCTCTCGAACCTGATCAACAACGCCATGCTGCACGCGTTCGAAGGACGCCAGAGCGGCAATCTGGCCATCAGCGCGCGTGCCATTGGCGAGGACCAGGTCGTGCTGATCTTCAGCGACGACGGGATCGGCATGTCGCCGCGGATTTTGCACCAGGTGTTCGACCCCTTCTTTACCACCAAGATGGGTCAGGGTGGCTCGGGGCTGGGGATGAATATCGTCTACAACCTGGTGACAGGCATGCTGGGCGGTACGATCGAGATCGGCTCCTCGCCCGCGCATGGCACCACGGTCACGATCAAAATGCCGTGCAAGGCGCCCAAGCGCGATGCCGAAAGCGGCAGCATGAATCTGCTGATGCTGTAGCGTTCAGGCGTAGCGTGCGCGCAAGAGTTCGAGCATGGCCACGTTCAGTTCCCACGTATCCGACACCAGCTCGCCACTATAAGGCAGGGCAGCCGTGTACGGCGCCGGTCCGAATTCCGGCGTGATGGTCATGTGCGCCGCGCCGGCCGCGCGCCGCAGCGCCACGATCCGGTCCCACCATTGCAGGTGCGCTTCCAATTCCGCCTGCCACTCCGGGGCGCGGAAGTCGCTCACCTGCGGGCCCTGCGCGTGCCCCACGCGGGCATGGATATGGCGTGCGTGCGGCAGCACGGCGGCCAGCGTCTCGGGCTGGTCCTGCAGCAGCGACTCGCAGGCGCAGCACCAGTGCGACAGATCGGCCGTCAGTTCAAGCCCGGGCAGCTCGTCCAGATATGGCTGCAAGAGCGCCGGGTGGCCTGAAAAGCGGCTGCGATGAATTTCGTGCACCACCGGCACGCCGTGCCGGGCCGAGACGTGCCCGGCCAGCGCCAGCAAGTCGAGGTTCTGCTCGCGCGTGTAGAAATCCTTGCCGGTGTGGGAATTGACGAATAGCGGGCGCGCCGCGCAGGCGTTGTCCAGGTAGCGTTCCAGCGCGGCGCGATGGGCGTCGAATTCGGGATGCAATACCGTCTCCCATTGCTGCGCGATCAGCTGCAGGCCGGCGCCGGCGATGCGGCCGGTCCACTCTTCGCGCGCCGCCGCGTCCAGCGGCAGCGACATTTCGATGCCGTCAAAGCCGGCGGCCAGTACCCGTTCGATGAAGACCTGCGGCGCCAGTGCGTTACTGCCCCAGTGGGGCGCGAAAATCAGGATCTCCATGCTGCTTAAATGAAGCCGCGTACCGGGAAGCTGGCGTCGCGCTGGATCCAGTTCTGCGGCGAATAGCTGGTGGTGCCGTCGGTCGCGTGCAGCGTAAACGCGTGACGCGACACGGGCGAGCGGTTCGGCGCGCTGTAGTGCGGCAGCAGACCGTGGAAGCACACCAGGCTGCCGGCGCTTGCCTCCAGCGGGACAGCGACGCTGTCGTCAGGCCATGGCATGCTGTCGAGCTTTTCCATCTTGATGTCGTCGCCATTGCGCACGAAGCGTTCGCGCATGGGACCACGGTGGCCGCCCGGCTCGACCCACAGGCAGCCGTTGTCGATGGTGGCGTCTTCCAGTGCGAACCAGAAGGTCGTCACGCTCACGGGCGTGGTGTCAAAGAAGGTGGCGTCCTGGTGCCAGCGTACTTCGCCGCCAATACCGGGCTGCTTGAAGATGTACATCGATTGCCATACTTTCGGGTCGCGCAGACCCAGGCCGCGCGCGACCGCGGCCAGTTTCGGATCGCGCGTGAACTGTTCGAACACCGGGTCGAGGTCATGCAGCGCATGCCCGATCTTGTTGATCGAGAGCGATTTGTCCTGTTTCAGGGTGCCGTCGGCGGCAAATGCCTCTTCTTCTAAGAAGCAGCGGATGGTGTTATCCGAGCGCAGGAAGTAGTCGTCGGTGGCGGTCAGCTGATTCTGGGTGGTAAAGATCGAGCGGCTCTCGGCCGGATCGAAGGCGTCCACGATCTGGGCGGCGCGCTGGCGCAGGCTGGCAATGGCCTGCGGGCTCTTGAAGCCGGGGATGACGAGATAGCCGTCACGCTCGAATTGCGTGCACTGGTCCTGGTTCAGCATGGGATGCTCCTGATCGCGAAGTTTCCATTGTAGGGCGGCAAGGATTGTCCAACAATAGGGTAAACGGTTGACATATTGTCGCCAAAACGTTGACAATCGAAGCATGGATCAATTGCAGGCAATGGAAGTATTCGCCGAAGTGGCGCGGCTGAAGAGTTTTTCGGAAGCCGGACGCCAGCTTGGCCTGACGCGGGCGATGGTCAGCAAGGTCGTGTCGCAGCTGGAACAGCGGTTGGGGGCGCGGCTGCTGTATCGCTCCACGCGCGAAGTGAGCCTGACCGACGCCGGCCTGGCCTATCTGGGGCCGTGTCTGGCGACGGTCGAGCAGGCGCGCGAGGCGGCCCGCGCCATCAGCCCGGCCGGGGCCGAACTGGCCGGGCCGCTGCGCATCCAGGCGCCGTCCAGTTTTGGGAGCGAATGGCTGGCCGATGCGGTGGCCCGTTTCAGCCTCCAGCATCCGCTGGTCCGGCCATCGCTGTTTGTCGACGACGCGCTGCTCGATCCCATCCGCCATGGCTTCGATCTGTCGATCCGGGTGGGCGGCATTCCCGACACCAGCGGCCTGGCCTCGCGCAGGCTGGCGCCCTGCCGTGGCGTGCTGTGCGCCACGCCGGCTTATCTGGCGCGCTGCGGAACGCCGCAAGTGCCTGAGGATTTGCAGCGCCACCAGTGCCTGCATTTCAGCCATCTGACGGACGGCACCAGCTGGCATTTCACGCGCGGCCACGAAACGCAGACCGTGCGCGTGAACGCCGGCTTCACCTCGAACAATGGGCTGGTGCTGCAACAGGCGGCCTTGCGCGGGCTTGGCATCGTCTACAGCACAAGCTTCCTCGCCTGGCGCGATCTGCAGGAGGGCAGGCTGGTGCGGGTACTGCCGGAATGGGAACTGCCGCTCAACGATCTGACGGCGCTGTATGCGGCAGGGCGGCAGCCGTCGCCCAAGGTGCGCTCGCTGATCGATTTTCTGGTAGCAGAATATCAGCCGGTGCCGCCGTGGGACAGGCCAGGCAGTTAGCGTCCGGCGCTACGCCACGATCCAGCCGCCGTCGCGGTACACCAGTTCATCATCCAGATACACCGCATCGGTCACGGCGAACACGTCGACGTGGTAGCGCGCATCCTTGCGCTTGAAGCCGGGCTTCTGGTACACGCCGTGCTTGGCGCCCAGCGACAGGTGAATGCCGCACATGCGCTCGTAGGTGCCGATATCGTTGACCCGGCGCTCGCGCGAGAACGCGCGGTTCATGCCGAAGCCCAGTTCGCGCACCCACACTTCGCCTTCGTCGGCATGAATAATGGCCATCAGCTTGTCAAATTCCGGCGTCGCGCCTTCGGCCCGCAGCACGCGTCCCCGTTCGATCACCAGCGTGATCGGGGTCTCGGGCCGGTTGACCATGTAGGCGGTGTCGCCGAATACATGCACCTGCACGCGCCCGTTGACCGCTTCCAGATCCTGCGCTTCGGTGAACACTTCACCGATCGGGAATTGGCCACCCACATTGTTCATCTGGCTGTAGTCGCCGATATTGAGCTTGGCCGATTCCAGCGGCGAGGCAAACACCAGCCGCTCGCCGCCACTGACCACCGTGGCCGACGATGCCGCGTCGATGCGGGCCTTGAGGGCCTGGCCCACGCCGCGATAGTAAGTGCTGTCGTACGCCAGCGCTTCGATATAGTGCGCGCCCTGGTCGCCGGGCATGCGCGACAGATGCACGTGCTCGATCACCTTCAGCCCCAGTTTGAACAGTTCGACGCGGATGCGGAAGGCCTCCAGGCGGAAGTTGGTGGACTGGATCAGCACCACCAGGTCGGCCGCCGCCATGCGCTTGAATGCCGCCAGTACGGCGTCCGGCGCGACGCTGTCGAAGTCGATGAACGTGGCGTCCGGCAGATTGCGGCGGTAGGCCTCGGTCAGCGCGCAGGCCAGATCGGAGCGCGTGTCGTGGACGACCAGCGCCTTGTGCGCGGGGCCGTGTTCGATGGCGATCGTCAGCACGTCACGCAAGTGCGCGGTGGCGGCGTCGATGGCGCTGGCGGGAATCGCGCCGCACGTGGTATCGGAATTCATGGCAGGGAAAGTGAGGCAGCAGAAGCGTCATTATAAGTCAGGCCGGCGCCGGTACATTGTCTGCAGGAATCTCGTTTTACGCCCCTTCCCAGATCGTTAGATGATACTGGTCAATTAAAAAGCTTGCGCGATACAGTTGCGCTATGATTTGAGCAGAAACAGCAAGCCCCGCATGGGCCGCTGGGAGATCACATACATATAGATACGGCGGCACGCACAATGGCATACAGGTGGGAAACGGCGGCCAGCGTCTGGCTGGAAGATGAGAACACCGGGCAATTCGAACTGGTATCGAGCGAAGGCTTGAGCCGGATCGAATGGCAGGGGCAGGCGCGCGGGCGTCTGCCCGACGTGGCCCGCCTGCTCGGTGCTTCGCTGCCGGCCGTTTGCCATTGCGCGCCGATTTATCCCGAAGGGTTTGCCTTTTGCCCGACCTGCGGCCACGCGCTGCACAAATTTGCAGGCCAGCAGCGTAAGCAACCGGCCTGGTTTGGTCCCTGGGCCGATCAATCCCTGCCGCGCCATGTGCCGCATGGTTTGCCGGTCACCTCGCTCGCGCTGGGCGACAGTCTGGAAGAACGCCCCGCGCCGCCCCACATCGGCCGCTTCGATCTGGCCATGCCGGTGCCACCGAACGCCCAATGCGTATTTGCCGCCGGCCAGTTCGGCTTTCCCGTGCAACGGCTGCTGGCGCTGGCATACGGCCGCAACGTCCTGCAATACTGGGACCCGGTCGCGGAAGTCTGGCACGTGATGGCGGCGCAAGACCCTGCGGCGGATCTGTCGTTTACCGCCTCGGCATATGCATGGCTTCCCGCCGCCAATCCGGGGCGCGGCGAGGTGGCGCTGGTGCCCACCACTGCCGGCCTGGCGCGGCTGTGGATCAATCCCGTCAGCGAAACCTACCGCCTGGAGCCGGTGCTGCAGGCCGCGCTGGCCAGTGCGCCAGGGCTGATGCGGCGCCAGATCGCCTGCCTGATCAAAGCGGCCGATGGCGTGCGCCTGTGGACCGCGCAGCAGGACATGGGCGCGGTGGTACTGTATGACTGCGACGTGCCGGCATCTGGCTGGTCGCGCCCGATCGGCTACGATGGTCGTCTGCTATGGCTGCACGCGGAGGGCCAGCTGGCCTGGCAAAGCGGCGCCGCGCCGCAATGGCTGCGCTGGCCGCAGGGCTGGACCCCGCGCCTTGAATTTGGCGGACCGACCCAGAGCCGTGACGGCCGCCTGTGGCTGGCCGGGCATGACGGCCAGGGTTACAGCTTCCTCGAACTGGGCAAGGCGGCTGGCCAGACGGCGCCGATCAACGGCGCGCGCCTCGGGTTTGCCAGTTTGCTGTTCCGCCGTGGCCACGCGGTGGTGGGCGAGCCCTGGGATACCGAGCACGTGGAAGACCCGCACGAAGACGATTCGCTGGTGGTGCCGCTGCTGCGCAGCTTTAATAACAACCGCAGCCAGGCCAGCGGCCTGGTGCTGCGCCTGCACAAATACACGGGCAAGGCGGAAGATGCGCTCGGTGGCCGGGTGATTCCGCGCACCACCGTGGAATGGATCGGCAAGCGCAATGTGATTCTTGACGATATCGCGCGGCTGGTGCGGCCGCTCGACTGCGTGCCCTTCGTGTATGACGACTGTCTCTGGCTGCACCACCCGGACTGGAACCAGGTGCGCGGCTGGCGACTGGAAGAACTGTCGTGAAGCGCCTGCTGGTCACTGCAGCACTTGCGTGCCAGTGCATTCCCGCGCTGGCGGTCTCGCACGTGTTCCTGGTTCAAAATTCCGGCTGGATGGAGCCGTTCTACACCGATCCGGCCTCGCAGTACAAGCCCCTGGTCGCGGCCCTGGTGAATGCTGTCGCGCAGCCAGGCGACCCGATGGTCGTCGCTGCCTTCAACCAGAGTTTGCCGGGGCTGGCATCGCCGCGCGCGCTGCTGTCGGTGTCGTACCAGAGCACCGTCACGGGCAAACAGGTGCGCGACGCGCTGGCCGAACTGGAGATGGCCCGCAAGCCGGGCAGCAAGGCCTTTGCCGATACCGACTTGAGCGAGGCGGTCAATCTGGCGGTCGATACGGCGCTGGGCGACAAGCCCGGCCTGGTCTGGCTGTTTACGAACAACCGCAACAGTCCGAACAACGACCAGGAGACCGCGCGTCGCAACAGCGAGTTTTACGCGCTGATTCACCAGGGCCGCACCATCACCCGAGCGCTTGCCTATCCGCTGAAAATGCCGGTCAAGGGCGAGCACTATCGTGCCAACGGCCTGATGCTGTATGTGTTCGCGGTAGGCGAACAAGGCGCGGCGGACCTGAAGGCGCTGGTGGCATCGGGTGCGATCGCGAAGGTGATCACCGAGCCGGCGGCGCGCCTCAAGCCGCTCGACCAGGACACGGTGCGGCTGCTGCCGCGCAAGGTGAGCAATGCGCCTGGTGTTGCGTTCTCGATGGGGCAGGGCGGCATGCTGCGCGCCGATGTGGAGGCGGACGCCCGCACGCCTGCTGCCGGCATTGAATGGCATCTCGAGAACACCATGTATCCGTACACGATCGCCGCGGCCAGCGTGAGCGCCAGTTCCCGGCTGGCTGGTGAGGCGCGTCCGATTCGCCTGGATGACAGCGCGATTGCGAATCTGGCGCCGGGAAAATCGGCACCCCTGTCGTCATTGATGCAGCTGCCGGTCAAGCAGCTGCCCGGCAAATGGTCGTGGGCTGCCATTGGCAGCGCCGGCTCGGCCTACGTCATGCCCGGTCAGATCGAGCTGCGCCTCACCGGCCAGCGGCTGGAGCTGTCGCAGGCCTTCCGCCAGCGCATGGCCACGCTGTTCCCGGGCGACCCGCTGCCGGAGATTTTCACGCCGCCGGCGCAGATCAAGGCATCGAGCGCCGTGCTGCCACTGGAAGTGCGCGTTCACTACGGCCTGGGGCCACTGGTGGCGCTCATGGCCGGCGCACTGGCGCTGCTGGGCGCCGTGGTGACGGCGGCGCTGGCGCTGGCGCGCCCGCGCAAGGCCACACTCACCGTAGAAGACGAGCTGCGTACCATGCACGCCCGCGCCGGCACCATTCAGCCGATTTTTGACAAGGCGGGCAACAAGATCGCGCAGCTCAAGACCACGCTATTCGGACACCAGCTGATCGACCTGCGCGAAGGCGCACAGGTCCGGCTGGGCCGCTGAACCATCCGCTAAAACAAGGAACGCATTCATGCAAAACACCACGCCACCGGCCGCCGATCCCGGCTTCAAACTGCCGGGTGATGAAAAGGCGGTTGCCGAAGCTGCCAAGGCGGCCTCCGCGCCGCCGGGCACCAATGCGATCGAGGTCGCGCCGGTAGCCGGGGCGCCCATCACCGACACGTCCACGCGCGACCTGGCCATCGGCGGTGCTGTCTTCCTGGTGCTGCTGGTGATTTACTTCTTCGTACGGAACGCCTACGTCCATCACATGGTTGTCAAGCGGGTGGCGCCGTCGTCTGCCGGCAGCGCGGGCTGGCTGCTGTTCGTTGGCCTGTCGTTCATCAGCGCCGCTGCTGTTCTGGCCATTATCAATGCCAGCAAATTCCTTACGTTCGCAATCAGCGCGCCGCTTGTTGCGGTCGGCCTGGTTGCCCTGGTCGCGGCGCTGTTCGTCGGCCGCCGCTGATTTTCACCGAAAGAGAACGACATGGCAGAATTTCCCACTACGGCTGGCGGCAAGAAGGCAGAACTGAAAGTCGACCTGCGCCCGACACTGTTCATCGGGGCCGGCGGCACCGGCATGGAAGTGATGCTGCGCATCCGGCGCCGCATCCTGTCCGAGGTCTGGAACCGCCATCACCCGACCCGGGTGGAATCGATCGGCCAGTTCCCGGTCGCGCGTTTTCTGCATGTGGACCTGGACAACAACGCCCTCATTGACGAGGGCAAGTCGCAGCGCACCGATCCCTGGTACGAGCTGGTCAAGCTGGCTGACGAGGAGCGCCTGGTCGAGGCGATCGACCTGCATCAGTATCACGAGTCGGACGACAGCCTGGCGCGCTTTCCCCTGATCGAAAACTGGATGCCGCTGCGCCCCAAGAAACTGCGCTCGCTGGGCATCGATCCTTCCAAAGGGGCGGGACAGATCCGCGCGGTGGCGCGGCTTTACCTGTTCGACAAATATCCCAAGCTGCGCAGCCGGATCAAGGGCGCGCTCAATTTTTTGAGCAGCAATGCGGGCAATGAGCGCAAAGAGAACTACCAGCGCCTCGGCTTGCAGGTCGATACCGCCAAGTTCCGCATTGTCGTCATCGCCTCGGCAGCTGGTGGGACCGGCGCCGGAACGGCAATCGATCTGGGCTGGATCTCCAAGGCCATCGCACGCCAGGAAGTCTCGGACAGCCAGGTCGACCTGGTCATGCTGATGCCATCCGGCTTTGCCAAGGCGAACAAGGAGCGGACCGAGGCCAACGCCTACGCCACGCTGATGGAGCTGGAAACGACCATGCGCGACATGAACGCGCAGGTACGCTGGGCCGAGCCGGACAGCCTGGTGGGCAAGGGCGCACCCTTCGACGATGTATATTTTGTCGATACCGCCAATCTGGCCAACAAGGCCACTGCCGATGTCAAGGACGTCTACCAGATGGTGGCCGATACGCTGTTCGAAGACTTTGCCTCGGCCGATTTCGCCAATCGCAAACGCTCCGTCGCGGTCAATCAGCAGCAGCACAAGCTCGGGCCGTTCAACCCGCGCGTGCCCGAGCAGCGCTTCGGCGACATGCGCCTGTCGTATTCCAAGGTGTACTCGGCGTTCGGCCAGTCCGTGCTCGACACCCAGCAAAGCCTGCGCGACGACATCCGCGCCTACCAGCTTGCCGGCTTAATGGTGAAGGCCTTCTTTGGCCTGGCCGGTGGCGCGGGCGTGGTGGCGCGCCGCGCGGGGGACCAGGAGCGTGATATTTTCATGCGCGACCAGATGGCGCTGAGCGAACATCCCTTCGATGAGTTCCCCGATTTCCGCAAAGGGACGGTGGACGTGACGCCGTTCCAGGAATCTGCCCTGACCGACCAGCTCCTGATGGACAAGGATCAGCGCTCACTGCTGGAACGGGTCGAAAGCAAGGTGCAGCTGGAGATTGACCGCATCATGGGCTCGTACGAAATCGGCGTCTGGCGCGAGAAGGTTGCGGAACTGCTGCCGAATCTGGAACGCGACGCGATCCGTGAAGCCGGCGCCACCGCCGAGACCAGCGAGGACCGCATCAAGCGTCATACGGGCGAGCTGATGGCGCGTCTGAAGGGCCGCGCGCGCGAACAATTGTATGCGCTGCTGGACGACCGCAAGCAAGGCGGACTTGAATTTGTGCTCTCCTTATTGGAACAGATCAAGGCACGCCTGCAGCAGCGCGATCTGGGCCAGGTGGAACGCAACGGCAAGCGCTATCGCGATATCCGCGATGCGCTGCGCACGCGCCAGGTCGAGGAGTCGCTTGGCAATCTGTCGCAGGCGGCCGGCAAACTATTCGGCAAAGAGGCGCAGGCGCGCGAGGTCATGACCCATCTCAAGCGCGACATCGCCGACTACCTGCGCTTCCATCTGCTGGCGGTGGCGGCGGGGCAGGCGGTGGAAGTCATGCGCGGCATGTCCACCTGGCTGGGCGACCCGCAATCGACGGACGACAATGGTCAGGCCGAGTGGAGCGGCATTGCCGGCGAATTCCAGGAAGGCAGGCGCTGCGTGCAGGCCATGCTGGGCGCGGTCGACCAGCGGATCGACCAGCTGCGCGCGGACGCCCAGCACGAACACGCAACCTACATCAAGCTGGCCAGCGATACGCTGCCCGAGCCGGTCAAGCTGAGCGGCGACGTCAGCGCATGGAGCGAGGAAGTGCTGCTCGAATTCGGCGGATCCTCGCGCCTGTTCCCGCAACTCGGTGATGAGCGCCTGCGCGCCACCTTGCTGCTCAAGCTGTTCCGGCGCGCGCAAACGCAGCTGTCGGTGGACCAGCTGGACGACAGCGAACCGGTCGATCCCTTGCTCGAGCGCTTGATGGCGATGTCGCCGCAGGAACGCCAGCGCATCTTCAACGAATGGATCAAGAGCGCCATGCCATGGGTGAATGCGCGCTTTTCGGCCGAGTTCACGCCACGCGCCGACCAGTTCAAGTGCTTTATCGGCGTAGGCGATGTGAATGCCTGGCGCAAGCTGGAAGAGGAGATCCGCGCCGCGGTGCCGACCGGCTCCTTCCACGGTGACCTGGTTTCGGTGGTCAACACCGGCATTGCAGGCAAGGCCGTTTGCTATATCGAGCTGTCCGGTTTCCCGATGACGGTACTGCGTGGTCTGCCGACCTGGCGCACCTCGTACCAGATCGAAAATCCGAAGATCCCGACCCACCTGCATTTCGACGCGACCCGCTTCCGCCATCCGATTTCGCCATCGATGGACGAGCTGAACCGGCTGGCTGACGACTACGAGTGGTTCCTGCAGGCGAACGCGCTGGGCGTCATCAAGCGTAAAGCCGACCTGGCGGAGCGTGAAGCGTCATTCCAGCCGCGCGGTCAATATCTGTTCGAGGTCGAGCCAGGATCTGGCGAATGGCTGCAGATCGGGAACGAGTTCGCGATCCGTTCGAATGGCCTGCCGCCCTACTATCGGGAGCAGGTGATCGCAGCGGTGCAGAACAAGCTGGCCGCCCTGGGGCCGAACCAGCTGGTATTGCTGGCAGCCTTGATGCGCCATTACCAGCACCGCGTGTATGAACCCAAGCTGGAAGTCGACGAAACCGGCGCGCAGCTGCCGTCGCCTTCGCTGCCGAACATTACCGCGCGCAGACTGTACGAGCAGTGGTTCAAACGCGCGCGTGCGATGAACGCGGCATTGAGCACGGCCGATATCGATGCTGCGATTGCCGCCCTGCCGCAGTGGACCGAACAGGTGTCCGATTCGGCCAGCGACGCCTATGCCTGGGAAGTGGAGCGCCCGGTCGACAAGCGCGTGATCCGGGCGCAGTACCTCGCCAGTGACACTGATGCGGCCAGTGCCTTGCAGGCGCCGCAAGTGGCGGTGGGTATCGTCCATCCACGCTACAAAGTCTTTTTAAGTGGCGCGCAGCTGGGTCCATTCTCGTATGACGAAATGGCACTGCGGGCTGCGCGCGGCGATATCCGGCCCGATACCAAGGTCTGGAACATGCAGTGGAATCCGACGCTGGACAAATGGAAGCTTGCCGGCGACATGGCCGAGCTGGGTGCCTTGTTCGAGCATGCCATCCCTGACCCCGATTACGATATACCCGACCCGGACTAGAACAGCATGAATTTGCAAGACCAGGTGATCCATCGCTGCATCCATGCAGCTTGCGCGCGGCCTTTGCCGCGCCGGGTCAATTTTTGTCCCTACTGCGGCACCGGGCAGCATGCTGGTGTCGTCAAGCCCTCGCATGTTTTGCCGCCGGTGCCGCCGGCGCCGCCAGTGCAATCCGCACCAGCAGCGCCGCCCGCCGGCGCGGCTGCCCCTGCCGCTGCCGCACCCGCTGCCGCACCCGCACCCGCACCTGTCCAGGCGGCGCACGCCGCGCCGGTCGCCGCGCCCGCAGCTGGCGCGACCCCAGGCCCGCCGCCGCGTGGCCTGACGCCGCCGCCCAAGCGCGAGCCGGTACGCCTGCGCTGGTGGCTGGTTGCGTTGGCGGCGCTGTGGGCGATCTGGCTGTACGCGCGGCCGTCGCCCAACAAGATTGAGGCGCGCATCGAGCGCGCCACGCTGGCCAGTGCAGAATGCCGCATGAACGATGCGCAGTCCGAGCTGATTGCGCTGCGCATGACGCGGGCTTCGCCGGAGCAGCTGGCACGCCTGCAGGCGACAATCAACGCGGCATCGGCCGGCTGCGCCAGGAAGAAGCAGCGCGTCAAGGCGTGGGAGGAAACCACCATCGCGGTGGAGAATGCCTTGTCGTCGAACGATTTCGCCCGCGCGCAGACCCGCTTGTCGCAATTTACCAAGCGCTACAGCGAAGACGAGGATACGCAGCGGCTCAAGGACAAAATTGCGAAGCAGCGGGCCGCTGCTCCACCACCGCCCGAGCCGGCACCGGTGGCAGCACCATCGGCGCAACCGTCATCGCAGCAATCGCAGTCGGTACGCAACCTGATCGACGAGGCCGAGCGCGCGCTGGCTGCGGGCGATTATCGGGCCGCGTCCGACAAGCTGGAAGTGTGCATGACCATGGTTGACCCGGGCAACCGGGAATGCGCGGCCTTCAAGGTGCATGCCGACCGCATGCAGCGCGAACAGCGGCGCTGTGTCCTGGAAGGGCGCCAGTGGGTGGCAGACCGCTGCCGCTAAGCGGCCACCATTGCCTTCATGGTGATGGCGATCCCCGACAGAACGGCATTGCCGGACAGAGGATCGCGCAGATTCTCGTCCAGCAGCGCGTTCAGGTTGACGCCCGGCCGCTGCGCCGCCACGCCTAACTGCGCGCCCGGCAAATTGTGGCCCCAGCCGTGCGGCAGACTGACCACGCCCGGCATCATCTCTTCCGAAATCTCGACCTGCACTTCAATCTGGCGCGCGCCATTGTTCACTTGTGCGAGGCCGCCTTCCGTCAGGCCCATGCGCGTGGCGTCGGCCGGGTGCACCAGCGCCGTGCAGCGATAGGCGCCCTTGGCCAGCACCGGCAAATTGTGCATCCAGCTGTTGTTCGAGCGCAGCTGACGGCGGCCGATAATCACCAGTTCCGGCGCCGGTGCGGCCAGATCGGCGGCGACCCGCGCCAAATCGTCCAGCAGCAGTTGTGGTGCCAGTTCGATCTTGCCCGATGGCGTGCGCAGCGCTTCCGGGATGCGCTGACCCATCGGCCCCAGGTCGATGCCGGACGGCGCCGCCTTGATTTTGGCCAGCGTCAGTCCGTCCGGCTTGCCCCCGAACTGGTCGCCGTAAGGACCGGTGCGCAGGCCCAGTTCGAGCAGCCGTTCCGCACCCTTCAGATGGCGCAGCGCTGCCATGACTTGATCGGCGGCCGGGCCGACTGCCTTTTTCAGATCGTCTTCCAGAGCCTCGTCGTCGAGCGCGGCGATGTCGGCTTTCGCCCCCAGCCCTTTGGCGATGGCGGCAATGCGCAGCATGCTTTCCCATTCTTCCGGAATGCCAGGGGCGCGGGCCAGTACGGGGGTGCTGTAACGCGCATGATTGCGGTGCGAGAATTGGGTGAAGCTCACGTCGTAATGTCCCTCCTCCAGCGGCGACAGCCCGGGCAAAATGACGTCAGCATGGCGCGAGGTTTCGTTCAGGTAGATGTCGAGGCTGACCATGAAGTCGAGTTGTTCAAGCGCGGCGGCCAGACGCGCGCCATTCGGTGCCGACAGCACCGGGTTGCCGGCAATGGCGATCAGCGCGCGGATCTGGCCGGGCCCGGGCGTGTCGATTTCTTCCGCCAGGCAGGTGAGCGGGATTTCGCCGACGATTTCCGGCGCCCCGGACACGCGCGAGCGATAGCGTCCGCTGACGATGCCGCGCCCGCTACCAGGTGCGCCGCGCGTGTTGGCGGAAAAGGCCGCCGCTTTCGGGAACATCGAACCGCCGTCTTCATCCAGGTGACCGGTGAGAACGTTGATCACGTCGATCAGCCAGGAGCAGAGCGTGCCGAATTGCTGCGTGCAGGTGCCGATGCGCCCGTACACACACGCGTGGCGGGTGTGGGCCAGCGTGCGTGCCAGTTCGCGCATGACGGCAGCGTCGATGCCGCAGCGCGCCTGTACCACTTCGGGTGCATAGGCGCGCACGGCCGCGGCCATGTCGTCCAGTCCGACGGTGTGCTCGCCCAGACGGCCCAGGTTCACCAATGATTCGGCGAACAGCGTGTGCACGATCCCGAGCAGGAAGAACACATCGGCGCCGGGACGGATGAAGTGATGCTGGTCCGCGACCGCGGCCGTTTCGGTGCGGCGCGGATCGACCACCACGATCTTGCCGCCCCGCGCGCGCATGGCCTTGGCTTTGCCACGGAAGTCGGGCACGGTCCACAGACTGCCATTTGACACCATGGGATTGGCGCCGATGATCAGCATGAACTGGGCGCGTTCGATGTCGGGCACGGGCACCGACAGCCAGCTGCCGAACATCAGGCCCACCGACAGCATCTTTGGCACCTGGTCCACGCTCGACGCCGAAAACATGTTGCGCGTGCCGAGCGCGCGCGCCAGGCGCGGGAAGTACAGGGTCAGGCCCATTTTGTGCGAGGTCGGATTGCCCAGCACCGTTGCCACGGCGTTCGGCCCGCCGGCGGCCATGATGGGTGGCAGGCGCCGTTCGATCTCGGCGTAAGCTTCGTCCCAGCTAGCTTCCACGAAGCGGCCATCACGCTTGATCAGCGGGGTACGCAGCCGGTCGGGGTCGTCGTGCAGGTCTTTCAGGCCGATCGCTTTGGGGCACAGAAAACCGGCCGAGAACACGTCCTTCTCGTCGCCGCGGATGCGCACCACCTTGTCATTTTCAAGATCGAGTTCCAGCCCGCAGCAGGCTTCGCAAAAGGGGCAGATACGGTGGGCGACGGACGCTTGCGAAGTCATGGCGGTGTTTCCTCAGAAAATCGAACGGTCGTTCTATTGTCGGGAGTGTCGCACCAACTGTCAACCGCAAAATGCAGCGCAGGTGTATGCTGTCAGGCAACATCAACCACTGCGAGAGCGACATGAAACCATCTTCCATTTTCCGCGCGGCCCTGGTGCTGGCGCTGGTAGCCGGCGTAGCAGCCTGTAAAAAACCGGACGAAACCGTGGGCCCGGCGCAAAAAGCCGGCGCTGCCATCGACTCGGTGGGCGAACAGGCCGCGGCCCAGCTGCACGAGAATATCGACAAGGCCAACAAGGTTGCCGACGACATGCGTGAACGTGCCAAGACCTCCGGCGACGAGCTGGCCGAAGCGGCCAAGGATGCGGCGCAGGATGCCAACAAGGGCATCAGCAAGGCGACCGAGGAAGTGGGCAAGAAGGTAGAGAAGGCCGGCGAAAAAATTCAGGACGCCGCCAAGCAGTAATTTCAGGCGATCGAGCGCTGCTCGAACGGCGCGCTGTCAGGGTGCGCCGTGCCATGACTGAGAACGATCGACATGTCGACAAAGCCGGCGCGCCATGCCAGCTCCAGATCCTGCTCGATCGCTTCCATTGACGTATTCTCGAAGTTGTTGAAGCCGCGTACGCCGTAAGCGCGATTGCGGCCGTGCGCCTTGGCCAGATACAGCGCCATGTCGACCAGATTGACCGAACGCTCCCATGGCAGTTCGCGGTCGACCGGTACCAGCGGGAAGGGCGCGAAGCCGATCGACACGTCCACCGAGATCTCGACGTCCTGATACTGCACCACCGTGTTGGAGATGCCAGCCAGCAGACGGCGCGCGATTTCTTCCACACCGCTGCGCGGGATGGCAGGCAGGAAGGCGAGGAATTCTTCGCCGCCCCAGCGCACGATCATGTCGGTCTCGCGCAGGATCTCGCGCAGGCTGTCGGCGATCATGCGCAGCACGGCATCGCCGCCGGCGTGGCCGTAGGTGTCGTTGACGTGCTTGAAGTGGTCGATATCGAGCAGGAACAGGGCGCCGACGATTTCTTCGCCGGACGTGCCGGCGCCGCGCTTTTCCACCTGCAGGTGGGTGCGCATGAATTCCTGGAAGTGACGGCGGTTGTACAGCCCGGTGAGCGGGTCGCGCGAGCTTTGCTGTTTCAGTTCCAGATTCTTGACCTTGAGCTGGTCGTTCGCATGGCGCACCTTGCGGTACAGGATGCCGACGATCATGGCAGCCATGGCAAACACCACCGCCAGCAGCCACCACACGCGCTGCTGCAGATTGCGGTTCACGATGTCGCGCTTGAGCACTTCGATCTGGCCCTGGCGTTTTTCGGCTTCGTATTTTTCCTGCAGTTCGAGCGTGGCTTTCTGGCGCCGGTCTTCGAACAGTTCGTTCGAAATCGCGCGCTCGCGATGATAGGCCTTGACAGCGCCTGCCATGTCGCCCGCGCGTTCCAGGGCCGAACCATACTCCATCAGTACTTCCTGCATCTCCGGTTTGTCGTTGGCCTTTTCATACCAGGCCAGCCCCAGCTCGAAACTGCGTTTTCCTTCGGCCAGCTTGCCCATGCCGAGCAGGGCCTGCCCCATGTTCAGGCGCGCGGTGGCCACGGAACTTTCATCCTTGAGCCGGCGTGCCGCTTCCATGGCCTGATTCGCATATTCGACCGTGCGCGGATAATCGTGCTGCTTGAGGTAGCTGTCCGACAGGTTGACCAGGGAGCCGGCGATCATGGCGTCGGCGCCGATCTGCTTTTCGAATTCCAGGCCATCCAGCAGTGCGCGCAGGGCACGCTGCGGCTGATTGGTGGCCATCGCCAGACCGTACTCGGTATCCTTGAGCGAGGACATGCGGCCGGGCGAATTGGTTTTTTCCGCGTGCACGTACGCTTCGGCCAGTGCCTCGAAGCCCTTGTCGTGCTCCTTCATCTGGCCGTACAGCGAGGCCAGCGCATTGAGCGCCATGACGATCTCGATCGGCTTGCCGTAGGCGCGCGCGAGCTTGACCGCGCCCTGCAGTTTTTTCAGGGCGGGCGGGAAGTTGCCATCTTCCGCGTACGACTGGCCGGAAGAGATCGCGGCCCGGATCCGGGTCGGCATATCGTCGGTCAGATCGGCGACACGCTCCGCTTCCCATGCCAGCTGGTGGGACTGGGGCAGGTCGTTGTTGCTGAAGGTGGTGTAGGCCTTGGACAGCAGGCCTTTGGCGATGATCAGGTTGTCCTGCCGTTCGCGCCCGAGTGCAAGCAGCTCGTCGGCCAGTGCCATCGCGCGTGTGTTCTCGCCCGTGGCACGATAGGCGTTGCAGAACAATTCGAGGAATTCGGCGCGTTCGCGCGGGGAAGCGGCACGCGCTTCCTTTTCGATGGCAATCAGGGCCTTGAGGGCCTTGGGCGGCACGAAGCGCCCAGTTTCACGGATCTCGTCCAGGCGGCTGGCGAGCGGCGCTGGCTGCGCGAGCGCAAGCGAAGACAACAGGCATAGCGATGCCAGCAATACGCTTCCCTTGCGGGCGCGTGAAGCGTCCCGTAAACCTGCCGACATCACGTTCCTTAATCTGAAAAAACCGATGCTCCCCGTAGGGATTCCGGCTCCAATTATATTCTTGTTGCAGACAAGAAAGACCATTTTCGGGCCAAAATTCCTGCCTAATTGCACATTTGCAGCCTTAGTTGCACACAATTCATGCCCGATTGTTACGGAAACGTTGGACCAGCGCCACGCCGCTCAAATTGCGTTTCATTCCCCGTTTTGGCCGTCCTGTCTCATTTCGCCGGCACCCGCATTCCGGCTTGATTACATTGCACTCATTCAAACAGATCCAGAACAGGAAATCGTATGCTCGAGATTCGCAGTGTGGTTAAAACCTTTGCCAAAGGGTTCCGGGCCGTCGATGATGTTTCGCTAACGCTGGAGCGCGGCGTACTTGGTCTGATCGGCCATAACGGCGCCGGCAAGACCACGCTGATGCAGATGATCGCCACGCTGACGCGGCCGAGCAGCGGCCAGATCCTGTTCGACGGCGTCGACATCGCGCGCAAGCCGAACGAGATCCGGCGCCGGCTGGGCTACCTGCCGCAGGATTTCGGCGTCTATCCGAATTTGTCCGCGCTCGAATTCATGCAGTATTTCGCCGCCCTCAAGGGCGTGCGCGATCCGGCCCGTATCCGCCATCTGCTTGAACTGGTCAACCTGCACGATCACGCCCACCGCCCGGCCGCTTCGTTTTCGGGCGGGATGCGGCGCCGGCTCGGCATTGCCCAGGCCTTGCTGAACGACCCTGACATTCTGATCGTCGACGAGCCCACCGCCGGTCTCGATCCCGAAGAGCGGCTGCGCTTTCGCAACCTGCTCGGCGAGCTCGGTTTCCGCAAACTGATCATCATGTCGACCCACATCGTGTCGGATGTGGAGAGCATCGCGAGCGAACTGGCGATCATGAAGTCGGGCAAGCTGATTGCTTGCGATACCCCGGAAGCCATCCTGCACAAGGCGCGCGGCAGCGTCTGGTCCGCTACCATCGACGCCGGTCAATTCGATACGCTGCGCAGCCAGGTGCATGTGCTGCATTCGCAGCGCCAGGGCGAACGCATGGCACTGCGCATTACCCATCCGGTGTCGCCGCTGCCAGGGGCGCAGCTGGTCGAACCCAGTCTGGAGGAGGCGCTCATGTCGCAGCGCTACGCCGACCAGGAGGCAGCATGAACGTCGCCCTGATCAAGGCGCTGGCGATGGGCGAGGTGCGTCTGCGTCTGCGTCGCACCTCGACCCTGGTAGCACTGCTGGCGGTAGTGGCTCTCTCGTGGCTGATGATTGCTGACCCGGCCAACGGCTCCGCTCTCATCGTGGTCAAGGACGCGCGCGTGCTCTACACCAGCACTGCGCTGGCGGTCGGTAGCGCATCGCTGGGCTGCATTCTGTTCGGCCTGGGCGGCTTCTACCTGGTCCGCGGGCGCATGGCCGAAGACATTCGCAGCGGTGCCGGTGGCGTGATCGGCGCGACTCCGGTTGGCAACGTCCAGTTTTTGCTGGGCCGCTGGCTCGGTGCGGCGGCTTACCTGAGCGCGATGGTGCTGGCCTTCATGCTGACCATTATGGTGCTGCACGCCGTGCGCGGTGAGGGAGCGATCCAGCCGCATCTGTACCTGATGAACTACGCCCTGATCCTGCTGCCGCTGGTGCTCTACACCGTCAGCCTGGCCATCCTGTTCGACAGCTGGAGCCCGCTGATGGGCAAGGGCGGCGACGTGCTGTTTTTCTTCCTGTGGGTGGCACAGCTCGGCATCGTCGGCGCCAATGCAGAAAAAGGTCTGGTCCCCATGGTTGAACTGTTCGACTTCAACGGTCTGGGCGCGTCGATGCTGGCCGTGACAGGCGCGCTGGGCCATGCCAGCGTGGCCCTGGGCGATGGCGACTTCAATGCGGCACTGGCACCGATCCGCATGACCGACAATTTATGGACCAGGGATCTGGTCCTGCTGCGCGGCGCCAGCTGCCTGCTTGGCATGCTGCCGTTGCTCGCCGCCTTCGGCCTGTTTCACCGCTTTTCGCCGGACAAGGTCAAGGTTTCCAAGGCGAGCAAACGGCGCAGCCCTTTGGCAGTGATCAATACCATGTTCAAGCCGCTGGCGCGTTTTGCCGCGCCGCTGTTCCTGCTGGCCGCGCGCATCGGCGGCATGCCCGGCCAGGTATTGGGCGATGTCGCCCTGACGCTGGCGGCGGCGCCGTTCGCGATCCTGGCGCTGGCAGGCAGCGCGCTGGCATCGCTGCTGGTGCCGCATGCAGCGCTGGCGCCGATGATACTGGGCGCCGTGGTGTTCTGGGGCGTGCTGGTAAGTGACCTCAGCACCCGCGATTATTCTGCCGATACCGAAGCAATCGGCGCAGCGGTCCACGGCGGTTCCGTCGCGCGCTTCCTGCGCCAGTATGCTGCCACGGTCATGCTCGGGTTAATGTTCACCGGCGTTGCAGCAGTGCGCTACGGGCTTGCCGAGCCTGTTCGTGCTCTCGCCTTGCTGACTGGCGTATTCAGCCTGGCGGCGCTGGCCAGTGCATTTGGCCGCTGCAGCCGCTCCGCCCGCCTGTTCCTCGCCTTGTTCCTGTTCTGGGTCTACGTCTCGATCAACGGTGGCAAAGTGCCCATGCTGGACGCGGTCGGGTTCCTTGGTATCGCCAACCTGAAGACCATGTCGGTCTGGCTGGGCGCCGGCGCGATCGCACTGGCCACAGGCTTTCTGTGGAACCGCCGGCCGGACTAAACGGCCAGCTGCTGCAGCAGATACAGCCGCTGGTACAGACCGCCCTCGATCTGCATCAGCGCATCATGGTCGCCGGTTTCGGCAATGCGGCCGTGATTGAGTACCACGATGCGGTCGGCCTCGCGAATGGTGGACAGCCGGTGCGCAATGGCGATGATGGTAACGCGCCCGCGCAGTTCATTGAGCGCGACCTGGACAATCTGTTCGGTCGCGCTGTCGATGTGGGAAGTGGCTTCGTCGAGCAGCAGAATGCGCGGCGCACCCGCCAGCGCCCTTGCAATCGCAATCAGTTGCTTCTGGCCGGTCGACAGGCGCGAGCCACTTTCGCCCAGCGGCGTATCGTAGCCATCTTCCAGCGCCATGATGAAGTCGTGCGCATGCGCGGCGCGCGCGGCCTCTTCCAGCGCCGCCTGCGGCAAACCGCGCCCCATGTCAATGTTCTCGCGCGCCGATGCCGCCAGCAGGAACGGGTCCTGCGGTACCAGGCCGACGGCGGCGCGGAAGTGGGCGTTGTCGATCGCGGCCAGCGGCTCGCCGCCAATTTCGATCGCGCCCGGGGTGGACGGGTAGTAGCGCAGCAGCAGCGACAGCAGGGTTGATTTGCCGCTGCCGGTGTGGCCGACAATGCCGATGAACGCACCCTGGGCGATCTCCAGGTTCAGGCCGTGCAGGATATCGTTGCCGGGCGCGTAGCCGAACGTCAGGTCGCGGATGCGCACTGCCGGCGCGTGCGGATCGCGCTGGTGCGCGCTGGCCAGTTTGCCGGCATCGTGCTCGGGCGCGCCGGCTTCGTCCAGCAGGGCCGACACGCGCGCGGTGGCCACCACCGCCTGCTGGAGGCCACTGAACTGCATGGTGATCTGGATCAGCGGCTCGACCACGCGCGCGATGTAGTTGATGAAGGCGTACAGCACGCCCACTTCCACCGCCGACAAGGTGCGCTGGCCAAAACTGTAGATCACCACCGCCAGCAGCACGACATTGAGAAAATCGAGGGCGGGGCGCAGCAAAAAGGCATTGGCGCGCAGTTCGGCCAGGCGCGCCTTGTAGTGGGTATGGTTGGTGGTGGCGAAACGGCTGGCGAAGCGCGCTTCGGCGTTGCTGGCCTGGAGCACGGTCATGCCACCGATCGACTCGGCCATCTGCCCATTGATTTCGCTGCGCATGGCGCGCGCACGGGTGACCGCGGGCGCGGACAGGCGCTGGTACAGGAACACGATGGCCACCACCGCCGGCACCAGGGCCAGCACGATCAGCATCAGGCGCCAGTCCAGCCAGGCCATGGCGATCATGGTCCCGACCAGCACGATCAGGCTGTCCAGAATCGCAAACAGTACCTGGATATACAGCGTCTTGACGGCTTCGGTATCGTTGGTCACGCGGCTGATCAGCTGGCCGGTGACGGCGCGGTCGAAGAAGGCCATGGGCAGGCGCATCACATGGCCGAACACCCATTCGCGCAGGCGCTGCACCGAGCGCATGGCCAGGCCGGACAGGCGCACCAGCTGCAGGTAGCGCAGGCCGGAAGCGATCCAGCCGGTGATCAGCATCGCGGCCAGCAGGCCAATCATGCGCGGCCAGTCCAGATGGCGCGGCAGCAGATGGTCGTCGATCAGGGCCTTGCCCATGATCGGACCGAGTACTTCGAGCGCTGCCGCCAGGATCAGCCAGAACGTGGCCCAGCCCAGGTGGCGGCGGTCGGGCTGCGCGGCGCGGTGCAGCAGGCGCATGGCTTGCGCGGCCTGCTCGCGCATGGCTTTAGGTGTGGTATCAGGTTGCATCGAGGCTGGCCTCCAGTTGCTGGTAGCGCCACTGGCTGGCATACCAGCCGTCGCGTTCGAGGAGTGACTCGTGGGTGCCGGATTCGGCGATACGGCCGTCGCGCAGCACCACGATCAGATCGGCATCGACCACGGCGGAAAGCCGGTGGCTGGCGATGATCACGCTATGCTCTTTGCGCGCCGCGCGCAACTCGGCCAGGTGCTCGAGGATGCGTGTTTCGGTACCGGTGTCGACCGCCGACAGCGCATCGTCAAGCAGCAGCAGGCTGCTTTCCGCCAGCAGCGAGCGCGCGATCGCGACCCGCTGGCGCTGGCCACCGGAAAGGGTGATGCCACGTTCACCGACCGGGGTATCGTACTGTTGCGGAAAGCGCAAAATATCGTCGTGAATGGCAGCCATGTCGGCCGCGTGCTCGATCTGGGCGCGCGACGCGTCGGCCCGGGCCAGGGCGATGTTCTCGGCGATGGTCGCTGAAAACAGGAACGACTCCTGCGGCACCCAGCTGATCGCCTGGCGCAAGGTGGCAAGCGTGTAGTCCGACAGCGCATGCGTGCCCCACTCGACGTTGCCTTGTTGCGGCGTGATCTGGCGCAGCAGTACCCGCAGCAGGGTCGACTTGCCGGCGCCCGTAGGGCCCACCAGGCCAAGCGTGCGGCCCGGTTGCAGCACCAGCGAAATATCTGCCAGCGCCGGTGTGGTCTGGCCGGGGTAGACATAGCTGATTTTGTCGAGCACCAGCGCACCTTGCGGCGCGGCCGCCACTGTGCCATGGTCGTCCACCGACAGTGGCGTGTCGAGCAGGGGCTGCAGCCGGGCCAGCGCGGCCTTGCCGCGTTCGATCAGCGACAAGACCCAGCCGGCGGCAAACATGGGCCAGATCAGCTGGCCAAGGTACATGGTAAAGCTGGTCAGCGCGCCGATGGTCAGCTGATTCTGCCATACCAGGTAGCCACCCACGCCGAGGGTGAGCACGCTGGCTGCGGTCAGGGTCCAGCCGACGGCCGGTTCGTAGGCGGCTTCCCACTGCTGCGCCTTGAGGCTGGCCGCGGCGGCATGCGAGGCCAGTTCGCCGAAGCGGGTCGCGCTCTGCTGCTCCAGCCCGAGCGCGCGCAGTGTGCGCACGCCGGTCAGCGCTTCCTGCACATGGTCGTTCAGGTCGGAAAAGCGTTTCAGCGAATCGGTCGCGGCCACGTGAATGTGGCGCGAGATGTGCCAGAACGCGAGCGCCATCAGCGGGAACGGCAGCAGGGCCACGCAGGCCAGGCGCCAGTCCACGCCCAGCATCATGATCCCGAGGACCATCACCAATGTCAGAGTGCCGTCAAAACCGGCCAGCATGGCCTCGCCGGCGGCCATTTCAATCGCGTCGATATCGTTGGTGGCCAGCGCCATCAGGTCGCCGGTGCGCTGCTTCTGATAGAAAGCGGGACCCTGGGCCGAGAGGCGAGCGTAAAAACGCGTGCGCAGTTCAACGCCGAGCTGGTAGGCCGCGGCGAACAGGCGCAGGCGCCAGCCGACGCGCAGAAAGTAGATGGCCAGACCCATGCCCAGCAATTGGGCAATGTCGAGCAGAAGATCGTCGCGCCCGAGGGTGTGCGCGGCCAGGCCGTCAATCATGGCGCCGATCTTGCGGGGAATCAGGACCGTGAACGCGGCCACGCCAAACAGCATGACGCCGGAAGCGATATACGAGGGCCAGTGGCGACGCACAAAATTCCCGACCAGCCTCGATAAACTCATTCCCGTCCCTGCATGAAGGGCCCGAAAACGATTAACGGGCCGTAGCCCGCTAATTTACTACTTTTGGCGCCGCCCTGCAGGCTGGCGCGTGGCGTGTTTACTTCTTGCGCTTCGGTTTGTTGACGAGCAGGTCGGCCTGTTCCGCCGCCAGCTCGGCCTCGATTTCGGCGACATCGGCGGCGACCGGTTCAGGCGCTGCCGATTCGGCCACGGCAGCTGCGGCCTGGGCGATCGGCTTGACCTTGGCTGTGACCGGGAACGGCTCGGCAGGCAGCACCAGGGCCAGCGTGGCTTCCTGCGCCGGCTTGGCCTCGCGCTTGAGCAGGGCCAGCTGGGTGCCGGTGGCGATGGTGAACAGTTCGCGCCCATAGGCGAGCAGGGCATCGAAATTTTCCTGCGTCTGGGTGGTCAGTGAGAACAGATCGCGCGGATCCTGCACCGAGAATAGCTGGCGCACGGCGGCGCCGGTCTTTTCCACCGAGGCGCGGCTGGTGCTCAGATTGAGGGCGATGATTTTTTCGGCGCCTTCCACGGCCTTGGCCGTGACATTCTGAAAAAACGCCAGTTGTGCTTCGACTTGCGACTTGCTGGCTGCGGAAAACTGTTCGGGAATTGTACTCATCGGGGCTCCTTGAAAAGTGTCTATGACGCGCTGCAATATGTTTAGTTTATCCATGATTGCATGCCTTGAACAGAGTTTTCGTGCAAGTTTCCGTGAAAATATCTTGCAATGCAGCATGCATGACTTTCCTTAAATAATTTGCTTGGACGTGCGCACCCGCTAACCACTACAATCGTAGCGTCCCGACGCAACAGGAGCACGCATGGATCTCGTGGTTCGCAATGCCAGCTTGCCGGATGGCCGGCGCAATATCGATATCGCCATCGACCAGGGCCGCATCGCCGCCGTGGGCGAACGCCTGGCCGTCAGCGCCGCGCGCTCGATCGACGCCGAGGGCGATCTGGTCACGCCGCCGTTTGTCGACGCCCACTTTCATATGGATGCCACGCTCAGTTATGGCCTGCCGCGCGTGAACCAGAGCGGTACCCTGCTCGAAGGGATCAGTCTGTGGGGTGAACTCAAGCCGGAACTGACGCAGCAAGCGCTGATCGAGCGCGCCATGCAGTATTGCGACTGGGCCGTGGCGCGCGGCCTGCTGGCGATCCGTTCGCACGTCGACATTTGCGACGACCGCCTGCTCGCCGTCGAAGCGCTGCTGGAAGTGAAGC
>DASWMN010000105.1:0-4041 GCA_036399735.1 Telluria sp.
GCTGCTGTTTGCGCTGGCGCTGCTGGGCGACGACCGCGCGGTCGATGCCACCTATGCCTGCGGACGCCAGGTGCACCAGCGCCGGCCGTCGTAAACACAACCTCACCGGGAAGAGTATCCATGATCAGAAAATCGAGCAGCTGCGCCGCCGTCGCCTTGGCACTGGCGCTGGCAGGCAGCGCCCATGCGGCGGCGCCAAAGGCCGGCGCCAACGAGGCCGCCACCGCGCGCCACTACGCCGCACTGATCGCCGGCAGCGAGCCGAAGACCGCGGAACTGACGCTGTTCTTCTCGCAGATGCCCAAGGGCGGCGACCTGCACCACCATTATTCGGGCGCGATCTACGCCGAGCAGTTCATCAGCTGGGTCGACAGGCAGGGCTATTGCATCAACAAGCAAAGCTACCGCATCGAAACCGACAAGGCGATCGTGGCGGCGCAGCGGGCCAAGACGGCGGCCGAACGCGCCTGCCTGTCCGGCGCCGAGACGGTGGCCGACGACGGCGTCTACCGCGAGCTGCTGCAGCGCTGGTCGAGCAAGGACTTCTACAACCACGGCGCCCTGCAGGCGCCGCCGGACCGCCAGTTCTTTTCGACCTTCGGCTATTTCAACCCTGTGGCCGACAGCAATACCAATGAAGGCTTGCTGACCCTCAAGCAGCGCGCCATCGAGGAAAACGTCTCTTATATAGAGACCGTGTTCAAACTGGCCCCGTTCATCCACGATGGCAGTTTCGATGCCCTGGCCCTCAAGCCCGGCGTGGATGACGCCGCACTCGACGCCGCCATGCGCGCCTGGCTGGCCACCCTCGACAAGGATGCCGCCTTCAATCAGCAGGTGGGCGCGTATGTGGCCGGCGTGCAGGCTGACGCCGCCAATGTCGACGACGCCCGCTTCACCATGCGCTACCAGCCATACGTGCTGCGCTTCTTCTCGCCGTCGATGGTGTTTTCGTCCATGGTGTCGGCCTTCAAGGCGTCGCGCCAGAGCCCCCTGATCGTGGGCGTCAACATTGTCGGCCAGGAGAGCCAGAACGTGTCGATGCGCGACTATGCGCTGCACATGAAGATGTTCCGCTTCCTGAAAACCGTGTACCCGCAGGTCAAACTGTCGCTGCATGCGGGGGAACTGGCGCTGGGCGACGTGCCGCCGGAAGGGCTGCGCTTCCATATCGACCAGGCGCTCAACGTGGCCGGCGCCAGCCGCATTGGCCATGGCCTGGACCTGGCCCATGAAACCAACGCCCCGGCCATCATCAAGACCATGCGCGAGCGCGACGTGCCGGTGGAAATCAATCTGACCAGCAACAGCTTCATTTCCGGCATCAAGGAAGGCAACCATCCGCTGGCGATCTACCGCAAGTATCAGGTGCCCTACGTGATCGCCACCGACGACGCCGGCGTCACGCGCCACACCCTGGCCCAGGAATACGTGCTGTTCGCCAGCCGCTACAAGCCAGGCTACGCCGAAGTCAAGAAGGCGGTCTACAACAGCTTGCGCTATGCCTTCCTGCCTGACGCCGAAAAACACCGGCTGAACGCCGATCTGGACCGGCGTTTCAGCGCCTTCGAGTCGCGCATCGCCACCCTGGACGCTGGTTCGGGCAAGTAATACCACTTCTGCATTTTTGGCCGTTTCCTTTCTCCTGGGAACGGCCGCTCCGCCGCGCCATTTCACACTTCTTGCCAAATATTTCACACAAAAGTGGAGATATTTACATCCAACATCACGGTTGTGGCCATCCTGCTACACATTTGGCCGTCGCCGTAAACGTTTGTTGTATTTGGAACCTGAAAGCCTTTCACGGGAGAAAGGCTACTTTATAATTCCTCCATGGGCAGAGGCAAAGTACAAGACTTGATTTCGATTTAAAAGCGACAATATTTCGCTATTTATATTTTCGAAATATAAATAGGTAACTGAAATGGTATTTGTCAGCCCCAGACCGTTAATGCATAGTTGATTGAACAAGTGAAATCTTGATGAAAATCCACTAGTCATGACACAGTCATAATCGACCATTAAGCTTGCGCGCTGCGCAATGCCGGACATCAAAAACGGAAGTAGCAGGTTTGCAGCAAAGTAAAGTGGGAGGCGCCAGGGCGGGCTTCCGAAAATAAAATGAGTTCTTATTGGGGTTATAAATGATCAATCATAATCGGATTAAGCTGACCAAGCTGGCTCTGGCCTTGTCCATGGCGCTGGCGGCGACGCCGTCGTTTGCGCAGAACACTACTTCCGCCATCGGCGGCCGCGTTTCCAGTGCCGACGGCAAGCCAGCCAGCGGCGCCCAGGTCCAGATCATCCACACCGAGTCCGGTTCGGTCAGCAGCGTCACCACCGACGCCGAAGGCCGTTATGTGGCCCGTGGTCTGCGCGCTGGCGGTCCTTACACGATTATCATTACCCAGAATGGCGCCACTGAAAAGCGCGAAGGCATCTACACCAACCTGGCCGAAACCGCTGCCGTTGACGCCACCATCGGCGCTGCAACCCAGCAGGTGATCGTGACCGGTTCGGTCGCACGTTCCGAGAAGTTCTCGAAGACCACCATGGGCGCCGGCACCAGCATCAATGCCACCGAACTGGCCACCCAGGCGTCGATCAACCGCAACCTGCAAGACTACGCCCGTCTCGACCCACGCGTTTCGCAGACCGACAAAGAGCGCGGTGAAATTTCCGTCGCCGGTCAGAACTCGCGCTACAACTCGATGACCATCGACGGCGTGGCCGTGAACGACACCTTCGGCCTCGAGTCGAACGGCAGCCCGACCGCGCGTCAGCCGATCTCGATGGAAGCGATCCAGTCGGTCCAGATCAACGTGGCCAACTACGATGTGACCCAGAAGGGCTACACCGGCGCCAACATCAACGCCGCCACCAAGTCCGGCACCAACACCGTCAAGGGCGGTCTGTACTACGTGTTCCGTAACGACGCGATGGCAGGCAAGCGCTTCAACGTCACCGACGGCACCTACTTCGATCCAACCCCGTTCAAGGAAACCACCAAGGGCGGCTGGGTCAGTGGTCCGCTGATCAAGGACAAACTGTTCTTCTTCGCGCTGTCGGAAGAATTCATCAGCACCCGCGCCGCACCGGACTTCGGCCCGCTCGGCAGCGGTTCCGGCACCACCGTCGGCATCACCCAGTCGGCCATCGCCGGCGCCCAGTCGATCGCCCAGAACACCTACGGCACCGATATCGGTGTTCTCGACGCCGGCGGCAAAGCCCTGCGTGTCAAAGAGAACATGCTCAAGCTGGACTGGAACATCAACGACGACCACCGCGCCATGCTGCGTTACTCGAAGACCTCGCAGGCAGAGCCGCAGTTCCCGAGCGTGTCGGCCACCGGCGTGAGCCTGGACTCGTTCTTCTACTCGCAAGAGAAGAGCATCCAGACCGTGGTTGCCCAGGTGTTCTCGGACTGGACCTCGTCGTTCTCGACCGAATTCAAGGCATCGAACCGCGCCTACGATTCGACCCCGAAAAACAATGCACGCCTGCCGGCCATCGGCCTGCAGTTCAGCGGTCCTAACCCGGTCGGCACCGCCGCTGGCGTACCAACCGGCAACCGCTTCCTGAACTTCGGTACCGAGCGCAGCCGTCATAACAACGTCCTGTCCACCGATACCCTTGACCTGTACGCGGGCGCCAACTGGTCGTTCGGCGAGCACGAAGTCAAGTTCGGCGCGGACATGAACAAGAACAAGATTTACAACGCGTTCTTGCAAGATATCAACGGCAACTACACCTTCGCTTGCGTCAACGAAAGCGCCACCTACGCTTACGACTTCAATGGCGGCGTCACCAACTTCAACTGCAGCCCGTCTGGCCAGGCGACCTTCACGCCAGCCCAGGTCACCGCGCTGAACGCGGGCATCGAAGCGGCTGTGCTGGAAAACTTCCGCAAGGGCCGTCCGTCGTCGTACCAGGTGCAGGTGCCGGTTGCTGGCGGTACCCTGAGCCAGGCCGCCGCCGAGTTCACCATTCGTACCACCGGCCTGTTCGTGCAGGACACCTGGACCGTGTCGCCACGTCTGA
>DASWMN010000106.1:0-9123 GCA_036399735.1 Telluria sp.
AGGGTGGTCGGCCAGGAGCACGCGCAGGCCGAGCGGGGCCGGCGCCGGGTCGCCCCCGGCCACCGCTTTTTGCATCGCCAGCAGGACTGTGTCGAGCGGATTGCGCACGTCGTTGCCCTGGCTGTCGGCAATCAGGGGCGCCACCCCGGCGCCCTTGGGCTGGTGGAACATGTCCCACACCAGGTCGAGGAAGTCCTGCAGCTGGCGCTCGGGCGAGAATTCGGCCTGTGCATGCTGCAGTTCGCGCAGGCGCTGGAGGGTCGGCATCAGGCGCTCGGGCGCGCCCGCCCCGGGCACGCCGGCGGGCGCCGCAGCGCCACCGGCTGGGGCACTGCCATCGGCCGCGCCCCAGCCGGCACCCGGCGCCGCGGCGCCCGTCAGACGGCGCGCCGCGGCCTGCCAGGCCAGGCGTTCGCGTTCGGCGCGCGACATGGCCGATGGCCGGGCCTTGAGGCGGGCGTTCACGCCGCCCGATTCGAACACGTCGAGAATGCCGGCATAAAAGCCGGGCAGGCGGCGCGTCATGGCCTGGCCCAGGATCTCGTACAGCTGCTTCGACTGGTTTTCGTCAAACACCATTTCGCGCAGCGCCTCGTGCAGCGCGCGTGCCAGCAGATACGGACGGAAGGGGTTTTCGCGTTCGCGCGCCTCGCGGTCGTTGTGCATCACCGCAATCGTCAGGTTGACGCGGCCCAGCGGCGCGCTTTCGGCCTCGCGCAGGCGTCCGACCAGGCGTTCGACTTCAATGTGCCGTACCAGCACATCGTCGTCGATCAGCGCCAGGCTGTTGTAATCGATATCCTTGGCCGCCGTGGCGCGCTGATCGGCGTGCATGGTGACCATCGCGCGCTCGAGCAGGCCGGCAAAGTGGCGCTCCATGCGGGTGCGCAGCGCGCGTGCTTCGCCGCGCAGAAAGGTGCGCAACTGGTTGATGTTGTACTGCTCGGTGGAGCTGGCGCTGCTCAGGGTGCGCGTCATGTGCGCATCGGCTTCGGCCAGGGTTTGTTCGGCCAGGCTGGAAAAACTGAGCAAAGCGCGTTCTTTGGCCAGGCGGATAATGCGTTTCGGTATATGCATGGGCAGCGGCAGTCGTGGGTTGAACGTGCGCGGAACTGGCACCATGATAGCGCAGGCAGCCCGCGCATCCGGCAAAAACCGTTCCGAGTTGCAATATGTTACTAGATTGTGTCACGTTGATCATATTGTTGCAAGGAAATTAACAGATGCGCGCGCCCGCAACGCCGCCCCGCCCCTGGCGCTTGCGGCACTTTCGGCCGGGCCGGCCGCTGCCTTATAATACGGCCTGTCCCTTTGTCCCGAACTGCCATGTCATCCGCTTCGTCTCACGTCAACATCGCCGCCTACAAATTCGTCACTTTCGACAATACGGAAGCAATGCGCCCGCAGTACCAGGCGCTGTGCAAGGAACTGGGCCTGAAAGGCACCATCCTGCTCACCCCCGAGGGCATCAATCTGTTCCTGTCGGGCCCGCGCGCGCAGATCGACACCTTCCTGGCCTGGCTGCGCAGCGATGCGCGCTTCGCCGACATCGAGGTCAAGGAAAGCTATTCCGAAGAGCAGTCGCACAAGCGCATGCTGGTCAAGCTCAAGAGCGAGATCATCACCATGCGCATGCCGCTGATCAAGCCTGAACTGGGGCGCGCCCCGGCCGTGGCGCCCGCCACGCTCAAGCGCTGGCTGGACCAGGGCCACGATGACGCCGGCAAACCGGTGGTGATGGTCGATACCCGCAACGCCTTCGAGGTCGATGTGGGCACCTTCGACAATACAATCGACTACCGGATCGACAAGTTCACCGAATTCCCGGCCGTGATCGCGGCCAACAAGGACGCGCTGGCCGACAAGACCGTGGTCACTTTCTGCACCGGCGGCATCCGCTGCGAAAAAGCCGCCATCCACATGCAGAACATCGGCTACGACAGCGTGTACCAGCTCGAAGGCGGCATCCTGAAATACTTCGAAGAGGTCGGCGGCGCCCACTACACGGGCGACTGCTTCGTGTTCGATTACCGTACCGCGCTCAATCCCAAGCTGGAGGCCGTCACCACCACCCAGTGCTTCGCCTGCCGGGCTGTGGTGACGCCACGCGAACAATTGTCGCCCCAGTATGTCTACGGGGTCTCGTGTCCACACTGCGCGCCGCCCACAGCCGGAATTGCCGAGGGGGCCTGACCCCAGGACGCCTCCAGCATTTTCCCGTGGCACTTTGATGTTGCTCAAAAACCACGAGCCATCAGGTATAATTGTGCGCCCTGTAAAATGGATTTTTTGTCAGCTCTTTTTGCCCTCACTGCAACTCCAACCACACCGCCCATGAGCAATTTATCAAGCACGCCGCAGGGCCCGTCAGGATCGGCGCGATGATTTCACCTTCCTTGCTCAAGAGCATAATCAGCTACCGCGGCTTCATCCTTGGCAGCGTCAAGCGCGAATTCCAGGCCAAGTACGGCAATGCCATGCTGGGCGCGTCGTGGACGGTGCTCAACCCGCTGGCCATGATCGTGGTCTACACCGTCATCTTTTCGCAGGTCATGAACAGCAAGCTGCCGGGTGTTAACACCGCTTTCGCTTACAGCATCTACCTGTGCGCCGGCATCCTGACCTGGGGCTTGTTTGCCGAGATCACGGGGCGCAGCCAGACCGTGTTCATCGACCATGCGAATCTGATCAAGAAAATCAGTTTCCCCCGCATCAGCCTGCCAATTATCATCGTGCTGAGCGCGCTGCTCAATTTTGCGATCATCTTCGGCCTGTTCCTGGCCTTCCTGCTCGTCTCGGGCCAGTTCCCGGGGGCGATTGCGCTGGCTATGCTGCCCGTGCTGGCAATCCAGATCCTGCTTGCCATTGGGCTGGGCATGGTGCTGGGCGTGCTCAACGTGTTCTTTCGCGACGTTGGCCAGTTTTTCTCCATCTTCGTGCAATTCTGGTTCTGGCTCACGCCGGTCGTCTACCCCGCCTCGATCCTGCCCAAGGAAGTGATGTTCCTGATCGACTGGAATCCGATGGCGCGCATCATCGCCGCCTATCAGGGCATTTTCGTGTCGGGCCAGATGCCGGACTGGGGCAATCTGGCGCCGGTTGCCGCCCTGGCCGTGCTGCTGTGCGTATTCGGCATGCGTCTGTTCCGCAAGCGCTCCGGCGAAATGGTGGACGAATTATGATCGGCAGCATCAAGGTAGATGGCCTGGGCAAGGCCTACAAACAATATCCGACGCGCTGGTCGCGCCTGGCCGAATGGATGCTGCCTTTCCAGGGGCCACGCCATTCGCTCAAGTGGGTGCTCGAGCAGATCAGCTTCGAGGTCGCCCCGGGCGAGGCGGTCGGTCTGATCGGCATCAACGGCGCCGGCAAGAGTACCCTGCTCAAACTCATTACCGGCACCACCCAGCCGACCACGGGCGGTGTGCTGATCGCCGGCCGCGTGGCCGCCCTGCTGGAACTGGGCATGGGTTTCCACCCCGACTTCACGGGTCGCCAGAACGTGCTGATGGCAGGCCAGCTGATTGGCATGTCGGTCGACGAAATCGCGACCCTGATGCCGGACATCGAAGCGTTTGCCGAAATCGGCGACTATATCGACCTGCCCGTGCGCGTGTATTCGAGCGGCATGCAGATGCGGCTGGCGTTCGCGGTCGCCACCGCGCACCGTCCCGACGTTCTCATCGTCGATGAAGCGCTGTCGGTGGGTGACGCCTATTTCCAGCACAAGAGCTTCGAACGGATCCGCCAGTACCGCGCCCAGGGCACCACGCTGCTGCTGGTGTCGCACGACAAGCAGGCCATCCAGTCGGTGTGCGACCGCGCCATTCTGCTCGACGGTGGCCGCCTGAGCCGCGCCGGCAAGCCGGAAGAAATCATGGACTACTACAATGCCCTGATTGCCGAGCGCGGCAACCAGTCCTTGCAGACGCGCCAGCGCGACGACGGCAAAGTCCAGACCATTTCCGGCACGCTGGAAGCGACCGTGGCCGACATCATCCTGATCGACGACAACGGTCAGAGCGTGGAAGTGGTCGACGTTGGCGCCACCGTCACACTGCAGGTGACGGTCCAGACGCACGCGCCGATCCCGCGCATGGTGCTGGGCTACATGATCAAGGACCGGGTCGGACAGGCCATGTACGGCACCAACACCCACCTCAAGCAGCTGCCGCTCGATGACGTCGCCGCTGGCGAAAAAGTGGTGTTCCGCTTCACCTTCCCGCTCAACCTCGGCCCCGGCAGCTATTCGGTCGCCACGGCCATTGTCAGCACCGATACCCACCTGGTCAACAACTACGAATGGCGCGACCTGGCGCTCGTGTTCACGGTTGTCAATATGCGTCGTCCGCACTTCGAGGGCTGCACCTGGATCGACCCCGTCATTGAAATCACACACCTATGAGCTTTATCACCTACGCCCAGAACGGCGAAGACATCCTGCTGTGGCGGGTGCTCGGGCATCTGCAGAACGGTTTCTACATCGATGTCGGCGCCAACGATCCAGTCGAGCATTCGGTCACCAAGGCCTTTTATGACGCCGGATGGAACGGGATCAATGTCGAACCCCTGCCACGCTTCCATCAGGTGTTCCTGGCCCAGCGTCCGCGCGACATCAATCTGGCGGTCGCCGCCGGCGCCGAGACCGGCGAACTGACCCTGTTCGATGTGCCCGACGTGAATGGCTGGGCTTCGCCCGACGCCAGCGTCGCGGCCGCCCATGAAGCGGCCGGCTATGCGCTGGCCGAACTGAAGGTGGCGCAGCGCACGCTCAACGATATCTGCGCCCAGTACGTGCGCGGTGACGTGCATTTTCTGAAGATCGATGTCGAGGGCTTCGAGGGCGAAGTCCTGCGCGGCATCGACCTGATGCGCTGGCGGCCGTGGATCCTGGTGATCGAGGCCACCATGCCCAACAGTCGCGTGACCAACCATGAAAAATGGGAATCGCTGGTGCTGGCGTGCAATTACACGTTTGCCTATTTCGATGGCCTGAACCGTTACTACGTGGCAGCCGAACACCAAGCCCTGGCGGCGCCGCTGGCCTTGCAGCCGAATGTATTCGATGCCTTCCAGTCCTGGCAGCTGGTGCGCGCCGCTGAGGGCGCGCGCGTCCAGGAGCAAGCCTTGCAAGCGGCCAACGCGCGCCTGCAGGAAGCTGAACAAGCCGAGGCCGCGACCAACAGTGAGCGCGCCGCCCACGAGGCAACACGCGCGGCGCTGGCGGGCGAATACCGGGCCCACCAGGCCACCCGCGACGCACTTGAAAGCGAATACGCGGCCCACCAGGCCACCCGCGTCGCGCTGGAAAAAGCCTACGGCGCGCAAAGTGCAATCCAGGAAACACTGCAAGCGGAATTGAGCGCCCACGCACTGACCCGCAAAGCGCTCGAAGACGAGTACAAGGCACGCAGCCTGGCGCACGACGAGCGCCAGGACGAATTCGAAGCGCTGCTGCTCGAAATGCGTTCCGACAACCGCGCCAGCGAGGAACTGGAAGCCCATCGCCACGCCCTGGCCGAGACCGGTGCCTATGCGAGAAAACTCGAAGCCGACCTGCACGAAACAGCCGCCTGGGCCGGCTCGCTCGAACGCGAATTGCTGATCTACCGCAACAGCCGCTATCTGCGCCTGACAGCGCGCTTGCGCAATGTCGGCGAAGGCCGCCTGCACATGGCCGGACCGCTGATGGCCCGGCGCCAGCTGCGCCGCTTTGTCACCTGGCTGGTCGCACGCGAAAGCCTGCGCCGCCTGATCCTGCCGCGCCTGGCGCGCTGGCCATGGCTGGCCAAGCGCGTCACCAGCACGGTGGCGCAGATCAAGAGCACCCCGCCGCCACCGCCGGCCCACGCGCGCGTGGCGCACGTGCCCGACCATTTGCTGCACTTGCCGGCCTCGGCCCGGCGGGTATTCGCTGACCTGTCCCAAGGTCAAACTTCCGAGGATGCCTAACCCGTATGCGTATTGCTATCGATTTTCAAGTCGCGCAGGCCGGTCCTGAAGCGCGTCGCCGCCAGGCCACGACACAACTGCTGGCCCTGCTGCGCGCCCTCCCCGACGCCGACGTCGTGGTGGTGCTCAACAGCCGGCTGAACGAGCACATCGAGGAATTGCGCTGTGCGCTGGCTGGGCAGCTTGCGGGCGAGCGCATCCGGCTGTTCACGCCGCCCGACATGCACGGCGCGCCTGCCGAGGCGCTCGCCTGGCTGGCCCAGGCGGAAAGCCAGCTGCGCAGCGGATTTCTGGCCACGCTGCGGCCCGACCTGCTGGTGACCCTGATCAGCAATGACATGCAGGACAATGCCATCGCGCTGTCCGCGCCCGCCGCGGCCAGCCCGTGGCCGGAAGCGCTGCTGCTGCTCGATCCCCTGGCGCTTGCGGACGCCGGCGAGGGTGCCGACGCCCTGCACGCGCTGGTGCAGCGGGCCGCCTGTGTTTTGGTCGATGATGGTGCCAGCGCCGCGGCCGGCGCGGCGCTCGGCGCCGCCATCCGGGTCACGCCCCTGGGCGAGGCGGCCGGCGCGCTGCAGGCGGCGCTGTCGGCGCACCCGGTGCCCGTCGTGTCGGTGCCGGCGGCACGCCCGCGCATGGCCTATATCTCGCCGCTGCCGCCCGAAAAATCGGGGATTGCCGATTACAGCGCCGAATTGCTGCCCGAACTGACGCGCTTTTACGACATCGAAGTCATCGTCGACCAGCCCGTGGTCGAGAATGCGTGGATCAATGCCACCCTGCCGATTCGCCAGCTCGACTATTTCGAACAGCATGCGAGCGGCTACGACATCCTGATCTATCATTTTGGCAATTCCGCCATGCACCGGCACATGTTCAGCTTGCTTGAACGGCATCCGGGCATCGTGGTGCTGCACGATTTTTACCTGGCCAACCTGCTGCACTATATGCACCACTCGGGCTACCGCGTCGACGCGCTGCAACAAGCGCTGTACTACGCGCATGGTTTCGGCGCCGTGCTGGACAGCGACCAGATCGGCGAGAGCGCGGCCGTCTGGAAGTATCCCTGCAACAAGAGTGTGCTGGACAATGCGAACGGCATCATCGTCCATTCGGCCTATCCGAAAAAACTGGCGGAACGCTGGTACGGCCCCGGCGCCGCGGACGAATGGCGCACCCTGCCGCTGCTGCGCGGCCTGCCGGTCGACGGGCGTGCCGACGCCCGGGCCAAGGCACGCGCCTCGCTGGGACTGAGCGACGACCAGTTTTTGGTGTGCACGTTCGGCATGCTCGGCCCGACCAAGCTGAACCACAGGCTGCTGGACGGCTGGCTGGCCTCGACACTGGCGGCCGACAAACGCTGCAAGCTGGTCTTCGTCGGCGAGCTAGCGGGCGGCAATTACGGCCACAATCTGCTGGCGCAGATCGCCGGCAGCCGCCGCCGCAAGCAAATATCGATCACCGGTTTCGTCACCCAGGCGCTGTACCGCACCTATCTGGCCGCCTGCGACATCGCGGTCCAGCTGCGCAGCGACAGCCGCGGCGAAACCTCGGCCTCGGTGCTGGACTGCCTGTTGTTCGGCGTGCCGACCATCGTCAACGCGCACGGCGCCACCGCCGAACTGCCGGCCGATGTGCTGCTGATGCTGGAAGACGATGTCAGCGTCGACAGCCTGGCAGCGGGCCTGAGCGCACTGCGCGCCGATCCGGCCGAATGCGCGCGCCTGCAGCGCGCCGGCAGCAACTACATTGCCCAGCACCACAGTCCGGCGCGCGTGGGGGAAGCCTACCACGAGGCGATCCGCCACTTCGAACGCGACGGGCGGCGCCAGCAGTACCGCAGCGTGGTGCAGGCCCTGCTGGCGCAGCCCGGCAGCGCCAGCATGCCGCAGGACGCCTTGCTGCGCTGTGCCAGCGCGCTGGCCGCCAACCAGCCGGCGCTGGCGCCGCGCCAGCTGCTGGTCGATGTCTCGGCGATGGTGCAGACCGATCTCAAGACCGGCATCCAGCGCGTCGTGCGCAGCATCCTCAACGCCCTGATGGCAGCACCGCCGGCCGGTTACCGGATCGAACCGGTCTATTCGCGCGGAAATATGGAGCCCTACCGCTACGCGCGCGGCTACATGCAGCACGCCCTGGTGGTGCCCGTGCACGATCTGGACGACGCCCCGATCGAGGTCAACCCGGGCGACATATTCCTCGGCCTGGACTTGATGATGCACGGGGTGCACCAGAACCGCGCGCTGCTGCAGCGCTACCGCGACCGCGGCATGCAGATCCATTTCGTCGTGTACGACGTGCTGCCGCTGCTGTTGCCGCACCACTTCCCGTTCGGCGCGGAAGCCAATTTCGCCGACTGGATCGATACCATCGCCACGGTATCGGACGGTCTGGTCTGCATTTCACGCTCGGTGGCCGACGAGCTGGCCGGCTGGCTTGCGCGGCACCCGCCGGCGCGTCAGCGCCCACTGCAGCTGGGCTACTTCCATCTGGGCGCCGACATCGGCGCCAGCGCGCCCACGCACGGCATGCCGGACGGCGCCGACCTGATCCTGCAGCGTGTCTCCACGCGCCCGAGTCTGCTGATGGTCGGCACCGTGGAGCCGCGCAAGGGCCACGCCCTGGCGCTGGCCGCCTGCGAGGCGCTGTGGGCCGCCGGTACCGAAGTGAACCTGATCATCGTCGGCAAGCATGGCTGGATGGTCGACGCGCTGGCCGATCGCATGAACGGGCATGCCGAGCGGGACAAGCGTCTGTTCTGGCTGCAGGGCGTTTCCGACGAGATGCTGCTCAAGCTGTATCGTGGCAGCAGTGCGCTGCTGGCGGCGTCCGAAGGCGAAGGTTTCGGCCTGCCCCTGATCGAGGCAGCCCAGCATGGCCTGCCGCTGATTGCGCGCGACCTGCCGGTGTTCCGCGAAGTCAGCGGCGAGCACGCGTTTTATTTCCAGGGCGATGATGCGGCGTCGCTGGCCGCCAGCCTGACTGAGTGGTTGACTTTGCTTGACGCAAACCAGGCGCCTTCCTCGCAGGGCATGCCGTGGCTGACCTGGCGCGAAAGCGCCGACCAGCTGCTCGACAATCTGATCGGCCAGCACTGGTACCGCAGCGAGCGCTATCCGCAATAGGCACGGGGACGCCCCGCAAAAAAACGGACCGGTCAAGCCGGTCCGT
>DASWMN010000107.1:0-3644 GCA_036399735.1 Telluria sp.
TCCTTGAGCATGCTGACCAGGCGGTCGCGGTTCAGGCGCTGCTCGAGATTGTTCGACAACACGATATGGGTGGCGTCGCGCGGGCCGTCGACAGCGGCCAGGCGGCTGACAATGCGGGTGCCGGCGGGCATGCGGTCCAGCAGCTTGCGGTTGGCGGCCTCGATATTGGTCTGCCTGTCCGGCTGGCCCGACATGCGCGACACCGCCACCACCGCCCGCGTGCCGCTGTTGAGCGGCTCGAGCTGGATGGTGATGAAATACTCGCCGCGGCCCTGGCCGAGCACCAGTTTGTTGCCAAGCGTGTTTTCCACCACCGGCTCACCCAGTTTGCTCTTGTACCAGGCGGCCAGGGCGGCCGGTGCCAGGGGCGAAACCAGGCCGTGCATTTTCATCGGCAAACCGTTGACGAAGGTAATGGCATCGACGCTGTAGACCTTGGCATTGGGCGGCAGCGCGACCTGCGGCCAGTCGTTGGCGGCCGTGGCCTTGCCCAGCGTCAGGCAACACAGGAGCGCGCCTGCCGCATGCCGCACCAGGCTGTAGAGGGCAGCGCGCTTCATCGCAGGCGGTCCGCAGGTACCTGGTCGCGCCAGAAATCGAGGTCGCCCATGCGCGGCCCGATATCGGGCGAGCAGGGGACCGGGAAACAACGCGGCAGTTCCGACATTGATACCGCCAGACCGACCGGAGTTTGCAGCGGACGCAGCAAGCGGCCCGGGAACAGCAAGGTCTTGTCGATGCGTGACTCGACCTGCAGGGGACCGCTGGCAGTCCAGCTGTCGATGCTCAGGCTGGTGCTGCGCGTGATACTCAGGTTGATATTGCGGAATTCATCATAGGCGCGCGTCCAGCTGCCCGCCGCCGAATCCAGATTGGCAACCTTGACGGTGACGTTGGCCGTGTAGATGCCACGTGCTTGCAGCCCGAGCTCCTCGCGCACATTCAGCGGCACCGTGTTGAACGGCATGCCGTCGGACGCGGCGCTGTAGGCCGAACCATGGTCCGCCCCTTGCGACTCGCCAAACGTGATGCTGATATCGGAGAATTTCTTGATCAGCGCGTCGCCATGCTGGTCGCGCCAGAACATGTTCTGGTGGCCGCGGAAATCACCAGGCGCGTCGCCGGTCTTGATGGGCGCGTCGGGATTGCTGAAGAAGCGGCGCTGCACTTCGGTGGTCAGTTCTTCGCGGGTCTTGTAGCCAGCCGTTCCCATCTGGTCGTTGCGGTTGGTCGCTTCGAACGCGACATAGCGGCTGGCCATTTCGGTCGCGTGCACCATGTCCTGATATTTGGCGATGATCGGCATCAGCAGGAACAACGGAATCAGCGCCAGTGCCACGACGATGAACTCGGTCAAAGCCTGACCACGCTGGGCCCGTTGCAGGGCGCGGTTCTTCATGGCGCATCCTTGGTGATGGTAAAGCCACCTGCCAAGTGCGGGGTGAACACGCTGGCACTGACACTATCGTCCAGGCGCGCGTCAACCGCGCGCAGCGCAAAGCCGCCGACCGCATAATCGAGCGGCAGCACCCGCATCACCCCCGCGCCCGCGCCCGGCTTGAGCGAAAACGAGCCGCCGGTGGCCACGCACATGGTGTCCGTGCCCATGACAGGCAAGACATCGCACGACAAGCCGAGGATGGTTTTTTTGGCGCCGGTTCCGGCTTGCTTGGCTTCCATGTTTTTGAGCATGGCGCGCATTTCCGCTGGCATGGCGGCTGCCTGTGCCTGCTGTTGCGCGTTCGGCGTGAATGGGCGAACCGCGGGGGCGCTGGCATGCGCCCTGGCGTCGCACACGCCGCTGGCAGTTTTCAGATCGAGATCGATGTCGCAGGTGCCGGCGTCGGACACCAGTTCGGCGCGCGCTTGCTTGGTTTCGATCAGGCTGCAATCGGCCGCATTGAGCGAGTAGCCAAGCGTGTGGGTGTACTTGATGCTGCGGTTGGCTGCGGCATAGATGTCTTCGCGCAGGCTGATGCTGTATTCTGGAAACACCTTGGGCGGTTTCACCGGGACCTTGTTCGCGCCCAGGTTGGCCACACAGGACTGCACGGCGCGGCGCAGCTCATCGGCGGCTTTCTTCCAGAGTCCGTTGGCGCCCGGCGTCCCCTGCAGACGGGCGCGGTGCACCAGCACTTTGGCGCCGCTGGTGGCGAGCGTCGCGTGCGGCATCAGTGCCTTGTTCATGTCGTCTTCGGCAGTGGTGGTGGCGTACGCGGCGGGCAGCGCGATCAGCAGGCAAAGCGGGAGCAGGGTAGCGGATGGGTGCATGGGCGTTCCTTACTGGAGTGCGACGGCAGCGGCGACCACGGCGGCAGAATTGCCGACCAGGCGCACTTGCCAGAATGGGTTGAAGGTGCTGGCCAACTCGGTACGGCCGTCGGCGCGCGCCTGCGGGCGGTCAAAATACACTTCCGAGGTCGAGACAGCGGCCATCACATCGCCGGCTTCGTTACCGTTGGACAGGTCCAGACGCCCGCTCGGCTTGATTGCCGAGCGCCCGTCCGAAGTCTTGGCCTGGGTCTTGTCGCGTGTCAGGCGTATTGCAAAGCGCAACTTCGGTTCGCGCCGCGCCGCATCGGGATTGCTGGGCTGATAGGCGCGCGCTGCGGCCGACAGGTCGAAGAAACTCGGCACGCCGGCATAGCGCCAGTTGCCGCTCGAGCGGGCGCTGGCGGTCTGGTTACCGCTGCCCAGGCCGTACGTGGTGGTGGTCCGGCAGCGCGGGATAAATCCGCGCAAGGTTTCCACGCGCAGACTGGCGCTGTCGTTGGCAGTCCAGGAATCGAAGCCGTTCAGCGTGGTCGCGCCGGTCCGGTTGGCGGTGCCGCGTGCCGGAATGCAGCTGACCGCCAGCTGGGTGCGGTCGCTCCAGGTACGGCTCTGGACGAAACTGTCGCTATAGGCCGCCGCCAGTTCGGCGTCGCGGAAGCGGGTACGGTCATTGCCGCTGTAGCGGCGGATAAACGGGCCGCCATCAAACAGGCTCCAGTTATCGGTCAGCGGAATGGTATCGACGCTGATGGTGCCGTCGTTGCGGTAGTTGGCATCGGCCACTTGCTGCATCAGGCGGTCGCGCGCTGGCAGCATGGACGCGAACATCGTCGCCTGGGCCAATTGCAACTGCGCCTTGGCCACTTCCGAAGCGGCGACAGCGACAGGACCGGCGACATTGAACGCGTTGCGGGCAGCGGCAACTGCCGCTGGCAATGGCGGCCACGCCATCAGCACGCACAGCGGCGTGTAGCGCACCAGAGTAAGCCAGGCCGGCACCGACCATTGCGGTGTGCGGCAGTTGAGAACCTGCGAGGCCTGGATGTGACGCTGCACATACGTCAGCCACGAGGAAAGACTGACCATCTGCGCGACCGTGATCTCATTGGCCATCATCGCGCGGTTGGTATAGGAATCGAAATTGAGGGCGCGCGCATGCATGATGCCGGCGCTGTACGCGACCGCATCCGCGGTATTGACCAGTTTGGTCTTTTCCGAGGTCAGCTGGCCGGTGTTAAACATGAAAAACAAGGCCGCCAAGCCGGCAAGCATCAAAAAAATGCCGTAAATGAGCGCCTGGCCGTGCTGGCGGTGGAGGCGATGCATAGGGGGGCGATGTGCGCAGTGCATGGATGGGTGCAATTCGTGAG
>DASWMN010000108.1:0-5002 GCA_036399735.1 Telluria sp.
ACATGCGCGAAGAAGCACGCATGAGCCTGCAGCAGGCAGCCTCGGCCCAGACCCGCCGCATCGATCTCGACCAGAAGCGTACCGAACTGCTCACCCGCTTCACCGAAGACCATCCGATCCTCGTCGGGCTGAACCGCCAGCGGCGCGAAGTGGAAGACGAAATCGCCAGCGTAGCGCGCCGCATCCGCACCCTGCCGGTGCTGGAACAGGACGAGGCGCGCCTGGTGCGTGAAATCAAGGTCAACACCGATCTGTACACGGCGCTGTCGAATACGGCGCAGCAATTGCGCCTGATCTCGGTCGGTCGCGTCAGCAATGTGCGCCTGATCGATGCCCCCATGGCGCCGGAACGGGCGCTCAAGCCGAACCGGCCGCTGATCGTGGTGCTGGCCGTGGTGACCGGGATCTTCCTCGGGACGCTGCTCTCGTTCGCGCGCAAGGCGATGTCCGGTGGCATTGACGATCCGCACAAGATCGAACGACTGCTGGGCGCGCGCGTCGTCTACGCCAGCATTCCTCACAGCAGCAACCAGGACAAGCTGGCGCGCAAGGCGCGCAATATCCCCGGCTACCTGCCTTTGCTCGCCCAGGCCTATCCGGAAGATATTGCCATTGAAAGCCTGCGCAGCTTCCGCGCTGCCTTGCTGTTCTCCATGCCGCACCTGAAAAACAATATCATCATGTTTGCCGGACCGGGCCGGGGACTGGGCAAGTCCTTCATGGCCGCCAACTTCGCTGCCGTGCTGGCGGCCAGTGGCAAGCGGGTGCTGTTGATCGATGCCGACCTGCGCAACGGCCATCTGCATCGCTACTTCGGCGTCAGCCGCGAGCAGGGCCTGACCAAGGCGATCGCCGGATCCATGCCGCTTGAGCACATCATTCATCATCGCGTGCTGGAAAACCTCGACTTCATTCCCACCGGCGCCTTGCCGCCGAACCGGGCCGAATTCTTGCAGCATCTGAATTTTTCGAACCTGCTCGATACCGTCAGCGCGGACTATGACATGGTGGTGATCGACCCGCCGCCTATCCTGGCCGTCTCGGATGTGCTGATCATTGGCGCGCATGTGGGCGCGGTCTTTATCCTCGCCCGTGCCGGTGTGACCACCGAGGGTGAAATCACCGAGTCCGTCAAACGCCTGAATCACGCCGGGATCGCACCGCAGGGCGTGGTGTTTAACGATATGCCGCTGCGGATCGGCGGCTACTCCTACCAGTTTTCATACGGGCACGTGCCGCAACTGGAAAGCAGAGCGTAGGACGGAGCGCATGCCGTGGCCTACCTGTCGCTCGCTCTGGCGGCCGCACTGACTGAAAGCGGCTGGGCCCATGCCGGTGCCGCGCCGGCGCCAGCAACGCCCGCGCGGGTGTTTACCACCTACAACTACTACGTCGCGCCGAACGGTGTCGACAGCAACCCCGGCACCCAGGACGCGCCGTTCAAGACCATTACCAGGGCGGCGGCGCTGGCACGGCCGGACACCACCATCCGGGTTGCTCCAGGGACGTACGCGGGAGGCTTTCGCACCAGTGTGAGCGGCTCGGCCGCAGGGCGCATCTCTTTCATCTCTTCCATCAAATGGGGGGCGAAGATTGTGCCTCCGGCCATCTCCACCAATGATACCGCGTGGGATAACCGCGGCAGCCACATCGATATTGTCGGCTTCCAGATCGATGGCAGCCAGCCGCAGGCCGGCACCCGGTGGACGCACGGTATCTATAACGGGGGTTCCTACGGCATCATCCGCAGCAATTGGGTACACCACCTTGCCACGACGGTGGCCTGCACCAGCGCGGGCGGCTCCGCCATTGGTGTCGACAGCTACTACAAGGGCGTCGACTCGGATGTGATCAGCAACCTGGTACACGACATCGGGCCAGCCGGCTGTCCGTACGTGCAGGGCATCTATGTCAGTACCTCGGGCACGGTGAAAAACAATGTCGTGTACCGGGTGGCCGCGGCGGCAATCCACTTATGGCACGATGCGACCAACGTGATCATCGCCAACAACACGGTCACCGGTTCGAACACCGGCATCGTCGTCGGCGGAGGCAATTTTTATCACAGCGCGGGGCCGAACAACCATACCATCGTCGCCAACAACATCGTGTATGACAACAAGATCGGCATTGCAGAACTGGGCAAGACCGGCGACGCCAATCAGTACACGCACAACCTGGTATCGGGCAACGCGAGCGGCAACTACCGTCTGCAGAACGGCTTGCGCCCTGGCGCTGCCGTCAGCGCGGCGCCCGGCTTTGTCGGCTACACCGCCCGTGGCACCCCGGACCTGCATCTAGGCGCCTCTTCCCCGGCGATCGGCAAGGGCACGGCAAGCCACGCCGCCCCCACCGATTTTGACGGCAAGATCCGCAATGCAACCACCGGTTACGATATTGGTGCTTACCAACACTAAGCGATGAGGTCAGTCAAGACGTCCAATCCATGCGGTTCTACCATGGACAAATGGCCCCCCAAGACTATCCTCCCTCCGAACAGGACCGTATCCGTTCCGTCTACCGCGAATGGCTGGCCCAGGACCGCATTGCCGCGTATGCCTGGCACCGGCCTGACATCATCGAGCAGGACAACGCACGCCACCGCGTGGCCGGCGCCATGCTGGCGGCAACGCTTGGGCCCGATCTGAGTGAAACGCGGATCCTGGATGTGGGCTGCGGCTCGGGCGGTTTCTTGCGCCAGCTGATAGACTGGGGCGCGGATCCGTCTCGCCTGGTCGGTACCGAATACCAGCCTGAACGGCTTGAGCTGGCCCGTTTGCGCACGGCGCCAGGTGTGCGCTGGCATCTCGGGGATCTGGAGTTCGCCGCCGACAGCAGCTTCGAACTGGCCGTCGCCAATACCGTCTTTTCCTCCATCCTCGAACCGCATGAGCGCGCCCGCCTGGCAGCCGAAATGTGGCGCACCATCATGCCTGGCGGCTGGTGCATGGTCTTCGATTTTCGCTATAACAATCCGCGTAATCAACAAGTACGCCGGCTCGACTGGCGCCAGTTGCAGTCATTCTGGCCAACGCGGGTCTGTCGCCATCAGACCTTGCTGCTGGCACCGCCGATTGCACGGCGCCTGTCGGGCGCGCCGCGCCTGCTCAGCGAATTGCTGGTCACGTTTGCGCCGGTGTTGCGTTCGCACTTCATCTACATGGCTCGCAAACCGGGCTGAGGCGCCAGCAGCATGTGCTTGAACCAGCGCCGCACCTGGTGCGTACGTGCCTCGAACAGCCGGTAAAACCCATACGAAAACAGCACCACGACCGCGAGCAATCCCCCATACACCAGCAGCTGCGCCGGATGGGCGGCATCCAGGCGGCTGCGTCCGAACAGGATGTCGCCCAGCCAGGCCAGCGTGCCCAGCAGCGGAATGTGAACCACGTACAGGGTGAAGGAAAAATCGGAGAAGAAATTGGCAAACGCCCGTAACGGGGCAATGCGGATCGCGGGACTGGGCTTGACCACGCTACTCGACAGGAGGAGCAGGAAGGGCAGGCTCAGACTGAGGTCCTGCACGAATGAGGCGGCGTCCAGACCGTCGTTACTGCCTGTCAAGCGGTAATACACCGACAGGGTGAGCAGCACCAGCAGCAACGCGCTACGCGTGACTGCGCCACACTCCAGGCGCAGGCGGGAAAAGAGCGCCCCCAGAAGCCAGATGGAGAAATACAGGGTGATCTCGAACGGCAGCAGGCTTGCCGCAGCGGCGAGGGCGAGCGCCGCCAGGCCACGCCGTTTGCCGTCGCCACAGGCGAGCAGCAGGGGGAACAGCAGATAATACCAACCCTCGTTGGCCAGGCTCCAGAGCGGATAGTTGCCCCCAAATTGGGGCACGCTCACGGTTTGCAAGGCGAGCAAGTTGCCGGCCAGGGCAGTAACCGAATACGGATTTCCCGGTGCGAAATCGACACTGTGGGGATTGATTTTGCCAGTCAGAATGCCCAGCGCGAGGATCAGCATGAAGGTCGGGATCAGCACCGTCCACAGGCGCGTGATCCGGTCGATGGCGTACAGCTTGAGCGCCTCGGGCTGGGTTCTTTTGTTGAGCAGGCTTCCTCCCACCAGCCAGCCACTGATCAGAAAGAACACGACCACTGCCTGGTGCGCGAAGCCGGTGACGAACGACAAGGCTTGATACCACAGGGCCGGCTGCTCCATGGCGCGCAGACTGGGCATGAATTCGGCGCGCAAGTGCGCCGCGGCCACTTGCAGGGCAGCCATCCCGCGCAACAGACTGATCAAGAGCGAGTGGTAGGAATCGTCGCCGAGCTGACTATGCGACATCAGGCGCAGCCGGGGAATGCGGGTGGAGGGCATGACAGACTCCATGTGCTAGAGATAGCCGAGAGAAAACAGATGCCTGTTTCCCGACAAGAAGCGGGCAAACAGAATCATCCAGTAGCCAACCGACGCCCATTGCATGAGCCACGAACCGGCTGCAAACACCAGGGCGAATGCTGCGGCACTCGGCAGCGGCCGCAAGGGCGCAAGCGGACCGGCCATGCGGATTGCCCCCAGATTGACCAGGGCGCCCGCAATCCAGCCGGCCAGCGCTTCCATGGCGCTGTGTTCGCGCAATTGCACCAGCCACACGGCGACCAGGGCGCCCAGGATCAATCCCGAGGCCAGCCCTAGCCAGCGTGCGCGCCGGCCCTGATTGAGCAGGATCACGAAAAACAGCATGGGAAATACCGCCGTGACCCCTGCCGCGTGGCCGCTCAGCGCCTTGAAACAGGCCGCCTGCCAGCCCCCGCCCCAGCCCATGAAGGCAATCTTGCTGGCGCCGACCAGCAGCACGCAGACGGCAAACAGCCCGCTCCACCAGAACGCCATGCGCCAGGCGCGCGAGGCGAGCAGGGCAGCCAGCAAGGCGGCCGCGGCGGGCAGGGTCAGGGTCAGGTCGCCCAGCTCGATCAGGCGTCGACAGGGAAGCATTGCTAGCGCACCAGGGTGGCCAGGGTGGTGAAGATGATGCGCACATCATTCCAGAAGC
>DASWMN010000109.1:0-32443 GCA_036399735.1 Telluria sp.
CCAGTTCATGGCTATGCCGTTTTCGCAGACTGCGCTTTCGTTATGAACGGCACGCCAACATTCATCAGGCTTTTCTTTCGCTTGCCTGCTCACGCATCTGTTGCAGGTAGGCCGAGAGGCTTTATCCAGCGCGCTTACTTGTTGCGGGCCGGGACGGGCGCTGGTCTGAGTTTGCCGCAGTCGCTGCTAATCCACTTGCCATCGCTGTGCATGGCGGTCGCTTCCCTCTTGCCACTCAAGCTCGATGTCATCTGCATGTCCATGCTGTAAGCGCTGTCCCCCTGCAGGTGGACCGTGCCTTCGCCGCTGGCAGGCGGTTCGGTGCAGGTAAAGGTCATCTTGATGGTGTCGCCCGCCTGGGGCAGTCGCTTGTGGGTGCAGTTGCCGGTCTGCTGCACCGGCAGTTCGTTGCGGGCGACCATTTCTGGGCTCATGCACATGGTCACTTTCATGCCGTCCTTGGTCATGGTCGGCATGGCCGCACCGGCGTGCTTGGCCATCATGTCTTCCATCATCTTGCGCTGTTCGGGCGGCAGCGCCGCCAGCTGCTTGCGCATCTGCTCCATCTGGCGTGCCATCTGGCTGTCCTGGGAACTGAGCTTGTTTTCGATTTCCCATAAGCCCGGCTTCATGCTCTGTGCCTGTGCGGAAATTAAAATTGCTGATGAGAAAATAAACACAAGCGCGGTCAGGTGGCGTTTCATGGTCGGCTCCTTGAAGATGGCCCAGTCTAGCGCGATTTTTTGCGCTTGTAACCGGGGATGGATAGAATGCGGCCAGGCTTTCTTCTTTGTGCACCACCTGATTGGAACTTCATGAAACTGCTTCCTGCCCTCATGCTCAGCGCCGGCATTCTGTCGCCCACCTTCCTGCTCGCGGCCGCCGGGCCGTCACCAGCGGTGGCGCAGACGGCCAGAGGCGGGGCGCCAGTCAAGCTGACCAGCGTGGAAGGCATCAGCGAATATCGGCTGGCGAACGGCATGCGGGTGCTGCTGTTTCCGGACCCGAGCAAGCCGACCCTGACCACCAATATCGTCTACATGGTCGGCTCGCGCCACGAAAATTATGGCGAAACCGGGATGGCGCATTTGCTCGAGCATCTGCTGTTCAAGCCGACCAAAAATTTCGGCATCCGCAAAGGCACGCCAAGCGTGGTGCAGGTGCTCAATGCGAGCGGCGCCGAGTTCAATGGCACCACCTGGTACGACCGCACCAATTACCACTCGACCTTCCCGGCCAATGAGGCCAACCTGCGCCAGATGCTGGCGCTGGAAGCGGACCGCATGGTCAATTCGCCGATCGACCAGAACGATCTGTGGAACGCCAAGACCGGCAAGGGCGAAATGACGGTGGTGCGCAACGAGTTTGAAATGGGCGAGAACGATCCGGTGTCGGTCACGACCGAGCGCCTGCAGGCGGTTGCCTTCGACTGGCACAACTACGGCAAGTCGACCATCGGCGCGCGTTCGGATATCGAACAGGTCGACGTGGCGCGCCTGCGCGCCTTCTACCAGCGCTACTACCAGCCCGACAACGCATTGCTGATGGTCGCTGGCCGCTTCGACGAGGCGAAAGTGCTGGCGCAAATTAACGCGCTGTTCGGGCGCATTCCGAAACCGGCGCGCAAGCTGGTGCCGACCTACACGCGCGAACCGGTGCAGGACGGCGAGCGCAGTGTGACCGTGCGCCGCGTGGGCGGCACCCAGTACGTGGGCGCCGGCTACCATGTGCCGCCATCAGGCCACCCGGACGCGGTGGCGCTGGAGCTGCTGGGCCACATCCTGACCGAGGCCCCGGCCGGACGCCTGCACAAGGCGCTGGTCGAAGCCAAATTGGCCACCAGCGTCAGCAGCGATTCGGTCAGCAACCTGGAACCGGGCTACCGCATCTTTGGTGCCGTGGTGCCGAAGGAGGTGGCGCTGGGCGGCACCGAAGAAGCCCTGCTCAAGGTGCTGGAAAACCTGAAGGCGCAGCCGATCACCGACGCCGAAGTGGCGCGCGCCAAACTGAACATGATGAAACAGATCGAGCTGGCGTCGAACGATACCGCCACGCTCACCGTGGCCCTGACCGAGGCCATGGCCGCCGGCGACTGGCGCCTGTTCTTCGTGCAGCGCGACCAGCTGGAAAAAATGGACGCGGCCACCGTTCAGGCGGCCGCTGAAAAATATCTGAAGCCGTCCAACCGCACGCTGGGACGCTTCGTGCCGACGGACGCGGCCGAGCGCAGCGAAGTGCCGGCAGCGGCCGATGTCAGCGGCCAGGTCGAGCGCTACCAGGGCCGCGCGCTGGCCGCGCAGGGCGAGTCGTTCGATCCGAGCCCGGCCAATATCGAGGCGCGCACCGAGCGATTCACGCTGCCGAACGGCCTGCGCGGCGCGCTGCTGGCGAAAACCACCAAGGGCGGCGTCGTCAATCTGACACTGCAGATGCGCACCGGCAGCGCCGAGGCGCTCAGGGGCAAGGCAAACGCGGCGATGCTGGCGGCCAGCCTGCTGGCGCGCGGCACCGAGCGCCTGACGCGCCAGGATATCCGCGATGCCTTCGACAAGCTGGGCACAGTGGTCAGCATCGGCGGCGGCGCCACGGGCGTGAGCGTGTCCCTGATGACCAAGCGCGCCAATCTGGCGGCCTCGCTGGCGCTGGTGGCCGAAGTGCTCAAGACGCCGACCTTCCCGGATGCCGAATTTGCCGAGATGCTGCGCCAGCAGATCAACGCGGTCGAGCAGCAGATGCCGGAACCGCAGGCGCTGGCCGACAATGCGCTGGCGCGCCTGATCGATGCCACGCCCGAAGGCCATGTCAACCACGTGCAGACGCTGCCGCAACAGCTGGCCGAACTGAAAGCTGTCAACGTGGCCGAGGTGCGGGCCTTCCACCGTGACTTCTACGGCGCCAACAACATCACGCTGGGCGTGGTGGGCGACTTCGACGCCGCGGCCCTCAAGGCACAGGTGGCCGAATTGTTCGGGGCCTGGCAGGCCAGCCTGCCGTACGTGCGCATTCCGGCCACCATCAAGGAGGTGGCGGGCCAGAAGGTGGTCATCGATACCCCCGAAAAGGCCAACAGCACGCTGTTTGCGGTGCTGCCGCTGGCGCTGCGTGATGACAATCCCGATTATCCGGCGCTGCTGATGGCGAACCATATGCTGGGCGGCGGCGCCTTGCACAGCCGCCTGGCCAATCGCATCCGCCAGAACGAAGGCCTGTCGTACGGCGTGGGTTCATTCCTGAACGTGGGCGCGCGCGACCCGGCGGCGCAATGGGGCGCGTACGCGATCAGCGCGCCGCAGAACACGGCGCGGGTGGAGGCGGCGCTGCGCGAGGAAATGGCGCTGGCGCTCAAGGGCGGCTTCAGCGAGGCCGAGCTGGCCGAAGCCAAGAAAGGCTGGCGTCAGGGTGAGGAGGTGGGCCGCACTGACGATGGCTCGCTGGCCGGGCGCTTGGCCAACTATCTGTCCTACGGGCGCACGCTGGCGTATGACAAGACCCTGGAAGCGCAAGTGGCCGCGCTCAAGGTGGGCGAGGTGAACGCGGTGCTGCGCAAGTATCTGGATCCGGCCAAGGTATCGATCGTGACGGCGGGCGACTTGTCCAAGGCGGGCACCGCCGTCAAACCGAAGTAGGGCGGCGCAAGAATAAAAAAAGCCGGCATCGCGCTACGCGATGCCGGCTTTTTTAAGGGCTTGGCGGATCAGCCGCCCTGGCGTTCGGCGACGAAGATTTCGACGCGGCGGTTACGCGCGCGGCCCGAATCGCTGTCGTTCGAGGCGACCGGCTCGTGTTCGCCACGGCCGTCGATCATTACGCGGTTGGGCGAGACGCCACGCTGCGCGAGGTAGTCGCGGGTGCGGGCGGCGCGGTCGACCGACAGCGGATTGTTGACGGCGTCGCTGCCGGTGTTGTCGGTATGGCCGATGATCGACACGGTGGTGGCCGGATTGTCGTTCAGGGTCTGCGCGAAGCGCTCGAGCACCGGACGGAAATTCGATTTGATATCCGAGCGGCCGGTATCGAACGAGACGTCGGCCGGGATGTCCAGCTTGAGGCGGTTATCCTGGGTCTGGCTGACCTGGATGCCGGTACCTGCGGTGGCCGCTTCCATATCCTGCTTCTGCTTTTCCATGCGCTTGGACCAGATGTTGCCAATCAGGGCGCCCGCAGCGCCACCGATGACTGCACCTTTGGTCGCGCGGCTGCCGCCACCGCCGCCTGTGGTGCCGCCAATAATGGCACCGAGGCCGGCGCCGACGCCGGCGCCCGTGGCCGTGCCTTTTTGGGTTGCCGACATGTCGGCGCAACCGGCGATCAGGGCCAGGGTAGTGATGGCGATCACGCTTTTAGCGATATTCTTTTTCATAGAAAGCTCCTTAAAAAAATGAATCCGTTTCGCCGTCACGCCAGGCTTGCACCGGGCGCGACCGCGAAACGGATCGGTCATCGAAATGATGGCCGCTTACAACGACAGCTAGATTCCTCGACCGCTGATCAGGCGCACCAGAATCATGATGACGGCGACAACCAGCAGAATGTGGATGAAGCCACCAACGGTGTAGGATGTGACCAGGCCAAGCAGCCACAGGATCAAGAGTACGACGGCGATTGTATAGAGCATGATATGTCCTCGGTGGTTGTTATGACGACTGTGACGTCGTTGAAACCAGTATGGGCATTCGCCAGCGCTTAATCCGTACGTTAGCGTACATTGTTCTACAATTTTTTGTCTTAGTCGCAATAATTTCTTATCAAGGCAGTGGCTCAGTTCATGTGGTGCAGGCTGCCGTCCACCACTTTGACACGGTCGCCGGTGCTGTAGCCATCGAGGCTGCTGCGATGGAAGGTGCGGGCGCTGCCGTCGTCGAGGCGGACCCGGATTTCCCACGAACGCGTGGCCTTCATATTGCCTTCAACCTGGTTGCCGACGACGGCGCCGCCCACCGCACCGGCGACGGTGGCGAGCTTGCGGCCATTGCCGCCGCCCACCTGGTTGCCCAGCAAGCCACCGATCACGGCGCCGCCGGCGGCGCCCAGGCCGCTGCCCTGCGCGCGTTGCTTAATCTCACGAACGGATTCCACGTTGCCGCAGTTGCCGCACCATTTGCGGCGCGGCGCCGCTTGCGCGACTTGCACCGGTTCGCGGTGGCGTTCAGCCAGGCGGGCTTGTTCGCGCGCGCGTTCGGCATCGATCCGTTCCTGTTCCAGCCTGTCCTGGCGGGTGCGTTCGACATCGACCACGGGGGCGCTGACGGCAGGCGCGGCCGGCGCCAGAGTGGAGGCGAGGGCGGCGCGGTCGCTGGCGGTCAGTTCGCCACTGTTGCCGCCTGTGACGGAATTGGGCAACCAGCCAAGGATGGCGGCGGTGCCGGCCAGACAAAAGACGATGACGGCGATGGCGGCAGCAATCCACAGGGGATGGTGCTGGCTGCGCGCGGGCGCGGCAGGGTTTTGAGTTTGCATCATGTTTTCCTTTTTATGTGGCGTGCGCTGCCTGATAGGTGCAAGCGCATCGATGGCGCCATTCTCCCTGCGGGGCAAGAGTCCTTCCGTGCGTCACCGTACATACTTTGCCTATTATTACCGCTACCCTCATTGAAATTGTTTGCAAATGTATCCGTCGTTTAAACCCGAGAATTCTCTGAAGTTACCCATGACTGAAACGCGTTTCACACGATGTCTATCCTTCTGCAGTTCGCGCGGGAGTTGCCGATGAGCAGAGTCTCCCCGCTGGAGCTGGATCTTCCCGGCGGCAACCAGTTGCTGGCAGCCTTGCCGGCAGCCGATCTGAAGCAGCTTTCGTCCCTGCTCGAAGAAGTGCAGGTGGACGTGGGCGAAGTCTTGTCCGAGCCTTCTGCACCTTTGCGGCACATTTACTTTCCACACGACAGCCTTATTTCCTTGCTGGGCGTGGCGGAAGGGCGCATGACGCTCGAGGTTGGCCTGGTGGGTCGCGAGGGCATGCTGGGCGCCACCGTGGCGCTGGGTCACGATGTGTCGCAGGTGCGGGCCATCGTGCAGCGCGCTGGCCGTGCCAGCCGCATGGACAGTACCCAGTTTCGCACCGAGTTCGCGCGCAACCCTTCGCTCCAGCGTGTGCTGTACCGCTACACCGACACCCTGCTGGCGCAAGCCATCCAGATCGCCGTATGCAGTCGCTTCCATGTACTCGAGGCGCGTCTGGCGCGCTCGCTGCTGATCACGCGCGATCGTTTGCAGTCGGATAAATTCCATCTCACACACGAATTCCTCGCCCATGCCCTGGGTGTGCGGCGCGTCGGCGTGACCAAGGCCGCCAGTGCCCTGCAGCAGCAGGGCCTGATCATTTACAGCCGCGGCAATATCGAGATCCTCGATGTGCAAGGTCTCGCTGCCGCCTCCTGCAAATGCTACGAGATCGTCAAGGAAGCCGCCGCCGGCGCGCTGGCCACCGCCTTCGTCTGAACGAATAAGCTCTGAAGCAATGCAAAGGGCCCCGCAGTTCGCACTGCGGGGCCCTTGTTTCTGCTAAAGCCGGTCAGCTCATTTTGGTGGTTTGACCTGGTTGCCGATGACGCCACCCACTGCTGCGCCACCAACGGTCCCTGCGGTGCTGCCACCGGTCAGGACGCCGCCAATGACAGCACCGGCGCCAGCGCCGATGGCCGTATTCTTGTCCTGCTGCGACATACCTGCGCAACCGGTCAGACCGAGCACTGCTGCTGCCAGCGAGATGCTCACTACGCGTTGTTTGAATGTGTTCATCGGTTCACCTCTTTAGCTGTTTGAAAATTACTTCATGCGGATGTCGTTCTTGACCGACTTTACGCCTTTGACATTGCGGGCCACGGCTGCAGCGGCAGCGATGTCAGCTTGCTGGGCAACGAAGCCGCTCAGCTGCACAACGCCTTTGTAGGTTTCCACGTTGATTTCCGTGGCTTTCAGGGTGGTGTCGATAGCAAACGCCGATTTCACTTGTGCCGTGATGGCGCTGTCGTCGATGTATTCGCCGACACTTTCGGTCTTGGCGGTTGGGGCGCAAGCCACAACGGAGGTCAGCATGATAGCGGCCAGCAGGGTCGATACGATACGCAGGTTTTTCATTTTGTTTTCCTTTAATGGTGGTGATCGGTTATTTCTAGCGTCCGGTAAAGCATTGCCTTACCGATAGACGTAGAGTAGAGCCTGCCCGATCACGTGGTCTGTTCGCCAACGCACACAGTGCTTAAATTCACTATTTCGCCTTGGCTGTCTTGCCTGGCGGCGGCGCCTGGGGCTTGATTCGGGCCTGGGCCAGCAGCGCGGCACAGGCGCTGTTCTCGCCCGGACCGGCGTTCACGAGCGGCAGCAGGGCGGCCACCGGCGCCGCCAGACCCAGCGCGATGGCGCCGCCGGCCTTGAGTGCCAGCACGCCCTTGTCGATGCTGACGTCGGGCTTGCTGAAGCCGCCGCGCACATGGATCGGTGCGCGCAGCGAGAAAATGCGCAGCTGCTTGGTTTCCGGGCGCAAGGTCAGATCCAGCTGTTCGTTGGCCAGGTTGACGGTGCCCTCGGCAGTGATGATGGCTTCTTCCGTGTCGACTATAAAGACCCGGGTTTGCATGGTGCCGTTGGTGACGCCGAAATCGGTGACCATGCAATTGAGCTTGACCTGCTTGTCGCCAAACAGCTTGGTGACGACGATGTTGCCGATATTAAGGCCCATCTCTTCCAGCAGCAGTTTGCTGATCGTACCCTGGTCGACCAGGGTCTTGACCTCGCCATTCGAGGCGCCCAGCAGCGAAGCCACCGAGTTGCCCTTGGCCGACAGCTGGGCGTCGCCATTGATCTCGCCCACCGTGGCCTGCAAGCCCTCTACGCTGGGGAACAGTTCCTTGATCTTGATATGGCGCAGGCCGACCTTGGCGGTGGCGCGGATGGCATCCTTGCCTTCACGCCCGCTGCCATCGAGCTTGATGGTCGAAGTCAGCGAGCCGCCGGCAATGTCGAAGTTCAGGGGCGTCAGCGTCAGCACGCCATTGTTGAGGATCAGGTGGGTCGTGAGCTTTTTGATCGGCAAAGTCTTTTCGCGCACGATGTGTTCGGCCGCGTATTCCACGTCAGCATCGATGGCTGTCCAGCGCTCGGTACGGAATTGCTCGACCGGCAGCACCTTGCCGCTCGGCTGCACCGGTGCCACGCCGCGCGCTGTTTTGCTGGCATTCGAATCGGCGCCGATCAGCGGACCCAGATCGCTGAACTGCAATAACTTGGAGACGACTTTACCGCTCAGTTTGCCGCGCGGCGGGCCGCTCTGGTAAATCAGCCGGCCGCCAATATCGCTGGAGCCGACCTTGCCGGTGAAATTATCGTACGTGAAGCGATTGCTTTTTTCATCGAGCGCGGCAATCAGATGGCCCTCGGTGCTGAAGGCCGGGGTTTCGGGCAGCACCAGCCCGCTGATGGCGTACAGGCGCGCCATGCTCGGGCCCGACAGTTTGAGACGCATGTCGAGCGCGGCCAGCTTGGTCGGCCTGGTCAGTGTGCCTTCGAGCGCCACCCGCACCGCGCCGATGCGCATGTCGGCCTGCAGCGGGAAGGGGTCGGTCTGCTGCTTGAGCGACAGCACCGCCCCGGCCTTGCCGCCGCCGGTGACCGGTGCGCCATTGAAACTGCCTTTGGCTTTCCAGCTGACGCCATACGCCGAACTGTCGTTGATGACGTCGACATCGGCCGTGATATCGGCTTTCTCGACCGCATCCTTGAAATGCACCGTGCCTTTGGTGAACACGATGCGTTCCAGATCGAGGCGCCAGGGCGACGGCTTGTCGGCTTGCTTGAAGGTCCAGTTGTTCTTGCCGTCGGCGTCGCGCAGCAGCTCGATCTTGGGCGCTTCAAAGCGCAACACGGGAATATTGATGCGGTGTTCGAGCAGGGCCAGCGGATTGAGCGAGAACGAGAACTGTTTGACGCCCGCCATCTGGCCGCCGATGGCGGCCGGGTTGCCGACGCTGACATCGTTGGCCACCAGGTGCGGCCAGGGAATGAAGTCGCGCCAGGTGCGGTCGCGTTCGCGCATCGTGGCCGACGGTTTTTCCCAGCTCAGGCGCAGGTCGCCCGCGATGACGAAGGGGCGGCCGATGGCCTCGCTGGTTTTCGCGTTCAGCCACGGGCGTGCCTTGTTCCAGTCGTAATTGAGCAGCACCACCAGCGCAACGGCCGGGATGGCAATCACGACCCCGGCCACGGCCAGGATAATCTTGGTACGGCGGGAGACGGTGCGCGGGGCGGCGCGGGGCGCGTCGGCGTCGGTCATGGCGATCCTTATTGTGAAGATAGGGCGAAGCTTAGCGCAAACTGAGCGCGCTCTGCGTGCGCTCACGCACCGATGCCCGGGCCCTTGTCGGCAATCCCGATGCTATGTGCGTCAGCGAACCGATCTTGCCAAAGAATCAGCATATAACCTTACTGCGTGATCACAAAACACAAGGAGAAACCAAATGCCCAACAACACCAAACACTCGCTGTCCACTCTTGCAGGCGCCGTCCTGATTCTCAGTCTGGCCGCATGCGCGTCGGAAAAGGTCCCTGCAACGGCAGACGTCGCGGTCTCGAAGAATGCGGTCGAGAACGCAGTGAGCGCCGGTGCTGCCGATCTGGCCCCCGCTGAAATCAATGCGGCTCGCGACAAGATGATGCGCGCCAATGCCGCCCTGGCCAACAAGGACTATGGTCTGGCACGCGATCTGGCCAACCAGGCCCAGGCCGACGCCAAACTGGCACAAAGCAAGTCCAACTCGGCCAAAGCCACCGCGGCCTCGAATGCCCTGGACGCCGACCTGCGCGTGCTGCGTGAAGAAGTCGACCGCGCCGCCAAATAAATTGCTGTGCCCGAACCCCATATCAACAAGAAAAAGGATAACCACCATGAAACTCCCGATGCTCAAATCTGTCGTTCTCGCTTCGGCCATCCTGCTGGGCGCTTGCTCCTCGATGCCGACCACCACCCCGATGCTGGACCAGGCGCGCGGCGACTTCGTCGCTGCCAATAACAATCCTGCCGTCTCCAGCTACGCGCCGCTGGAATTCAAGCAGGCCAGCGATGCCCTGGAAGCGGCGAATGCCGCCGCGGCCCGCCGTGAAAGCCTGGATACGATCGACAAGCTGGCCTACATTGCCAAGCAGAAGATTGCCACCGCCCAGGAACTGGCCAAGCAGAAATCGGCCGAGGCCAATATCGCCAACGCCGGCCGCGAGCGTGACCAGGTCCGCCTGGAAGCACGCACCGCCGAGGCGGAACGCGCCAAGGCCGATGCTGCCGCCGCGAACGCCCAGGCCGCCGCCGCGCAAGGCCAGGTCGCCGATGCGGAAGCGCGCGCCCGTGAAGCCCAGGCCCGCGCCGCCTCGCTGGAAGCGATGATGAGCGACCTGCAGGCGAAAAAGACGGAACGCGGCATGATCGTCACGATCGGCGACGTGCTGTTTGCCACCGGCCAGGCCACCCTGACCCCGGCCGGCATGTCGAACCTGCGCAAGCTGGCCGATGCGCTGGCGCAGAACCCGGAACGCACGGTACTGGTCGAAGGGTTTACCGACAGCGTGGGCGGTACGGCGTACAACCAGAGTCTGTCGGAACGGCGCGCCGCCGCAGTCCGTGCAGCGCTGCTGGGCATGGGCGTGGACGAGCGCCGGGTCGCCATGAAGGGCTATGGCGAAGCGTATCCGGTCGCGCCGAACGATAACGCCAGCAACAAACAGTTGAACCGCCGCGTAGAAATCGTGGTGTCGAATTCCTCGGCGCCGATTCCGCCGCGTTAATGTTGTAATCAAAGGAAATCATCATGGAACAATCCAAGACGCCACTGGCGCATGGCTTCGATATCGGGGCCATTCGCAAGGCAGCTGCCAATCTGGACGAGGGCGCGGTCACTGACGGCTACCAGGCCGACCGCGATGCTGTCGTGCAGATGCTCAACGATGCACTGGCGACCGAGCTGGTCTGCGTGCTGCGCTACAAGCGCCACTACTACACGGTCAGCGGCTTGAGCAACGGTCCGATCAAGGCCGAATTCCTCGAGCATGCGCAGCAGGAGCAGGAACATGCCGACGCGCTGGCCGAACGCATCGTTCAGCTCAACGGTTCGCCGAACTTCAATCCGGCCACCCTGACCGCACGCAGCCATGCCGAGTACGATGAATCGGACGATGTGCAGGCGATGATCCGCGCCAATCTGATTGCGGAGCGGGTCGCGATCGAATCGTATCGTCAAATGATTGCCGCCATCGGCGACAAGGACCCGACCACCAAGCACCTCTTGATCGGGATCATGGCTGTGGAAGAAGAACACGCGGACGACATGCGTGATCTTCTGGCCAAGTAAAAAAACTTTTTTCACCCACCAACGGAGAACATCATGCTAGAAACCTCACCACGCAGCAGCAACGGCGCCGGCTCCCTGAACGGCAATGTCAACGCGGTGCAAACCGACGTCAAGACCCTGGTCAAGGATGCCCAGACCCTGCTCACCGCAGCGGCAGCACTGACCGGCGAAAAAGCCGAAGAAATGCGCGGCCGCGGCATGGCCCTGCTCGACACCGCGCTGGGCAAGGCTTCGCAGTACCAGGGACAGGCTATCGTCAAGAGCAAGGAACTGGCACACACGGCCGATGTCTATGTAAAGGAGAACCCATGGCGCACAATCGCCGCGGCAGCTGGCGTCGGCCTGCTGGTCGGCGTGATCCTGGGCCGTAAATAAGCCACGCCGGGAGCAGCCATGGACAACACATCAACAACAGTGCATGGCCCCGGCCTCATGGCCGGCGTCACCGGCCTGGCTAAAAACGTCTTCGGACTCGTGGTGTCGCGCGTGGAACTTGCGGCACTCGAGCTGTCGGAGGTGCGCAATCACGTGATGGCCCTGCTGGCGGTGTTTGCACTTGCAATCATCTGCAGCTGGTTTGCCATCGCCTACGGCACCGCGGTGATCGTCGCGCTCGCATGGGAAACCATGGGCTGGAAGATCCTGCTGGTCATGTTTCTCGTGTTTGTGGTGGCAACGGCTGCACTGGGCTTCAAGGCCAAGGCCATGCTCAAGGAAGGCAAGCTGGCTTTCCCTGAAACCATGAACGAACTCAAACATGACCGTGACATGTTGCTTTAAGCCAGGAGAGAACCATGGAAGAAAAGCAGATCATCGGCCTCGAAGCACCCGAGGGCAAGCACAACAAGCAGGACAGTGTGGCAGAACGCAAGGCCAGACTGCTGCGCCAGGCCGAGTTCTACCGCGTGGGGATTGTCCACGCCAAGGCCGGTATCAAGCAAGGCTCGCGCCCGGAAGCGCTGTTTCATTCCGCGCTCGACCATGTGACCTGGGCCGTGCGTACCCGGGTGGACGGTCTGTTGCGGCCGACCGGCATCAATGTCGCGACCATCGCGCCGTATGCCCTCAGTATTCTCGGCTTCCTCAAGCGGCGCCGCATGCTGAAGCCGGCGCTCGGTGTCGCCGCGGCACTGGGCGGGGTGGCGTACTACCTGCAGCACCGGAAGGCGAAAGCAGCATATTGATGTAGTATGCCAGGCATACGAACCTGGCCTTGTAACAACCAACGCAGGATATGGTGGGGCTTGAGCGGCGTCGTGATCTTCGGATTCGGCGCCGTCTTTTTCATTTCTGCGCCTGAGAGCCTGCATGGACAAAATAAATAAGCTTAATCCCGACAATCTGCGCATCGTGCTGGTGCTGCAGGGCGGCGGCGCGATGGGCGCCTATCAGGCCGGCGTGTATCAGGCTTTGCATGAACACAATCTGGTGCCGGACTGGATCGTGGGGACCTCGATCGGCGCCATCAATGCGGCCCTGATCGCCGGCAATCCCCAGGAAGAGCGGCTGAACAAGGTCAAGGCATTCTGGGACCGGGTCTCTCATCCCGACAGCCTGGACATGAACCATGTCAGCGACAGCCTGCGCCGTTCCAACATCTGGTTCAACAGTGTCGACACGGTCATGCGCGGCGTGCCGGGGTTCTTTACGCCGCGCTATTTCAGCGGCTTTGCGCTGGGCATGGAAGTGCCGCCCGAACAGGCCTCCTACTATTCGACCGATCCGCTCACGGACACGCTCAAGGAGCTGGTCGATTTCGATGACCTGAACGCCGAGGGCGGCATGCGCCTGACGGTCAATGCCGTCAATGTGCGCAGCGGCGAGCTGGCCCATTTCGACAGCCTGACCGGGGCGCTGTGCGCCCACCATGTGCGCGCCAGCGGCAGCCTGCCGCCCGCGTTTCCGCCAGTGCGCATCGGCGCCGACCTGTACTGGGATGGCGGCCTGTATTCGAATACGCCGCTGGAATCGGTGCTCAATGAGTTGCCGGGCGGGGACACGATCTGCTTCATGGTGGATCTGTGGAGCGCAGAAGGACCGGAGCCGGTCACCATGGATGAAGTGGCGACGCGCCAGAAGGATGTGACCTTTGCTTCGCGTTCAAGGCGCCATATCGACGATTACACGGCCACGCATGCCATGCAGCGCAAGCTGCGCGAACTGTACGCGCGCCTGCCGGCCAAAAGCCGCACGGCAGCTGACGAAAAGGAATTGCTGGCGCTGGGCTGCGATGCGACACTGCACATCGTGCGCTTGCCGTATGCGGGGCGCGACTGGCACATGGCGGCCAAGGACGTGAATTTTTCGAAGGGCTCGATCGAGTGGCGCTGGGATCAGGGCTATCGCGATGCCATGCGGGCGCTGCGGCACGCCGGCTGGCTGCAGCATGTGGCGGAAGACACGGCAGTGGTGGTGCATGAGTTACCGCCGCTGCATGAGCAGGGCGACGGGCAGCTGGCCTGAGATACCACCGGATGGCGCTCGCTGGCGCTTAGGTGGCCCGAGATACCACAACGTCGCCCTCGCGCAGGCGGGGGCCTATTCGCAACAAGCGCTGTGCGCTCTGCGCCAGGGCGATCAGCCTTCTCAGCGGCTCGCCATCGCCTTCTGCCTTGCGCGGGCCATTTCTTCGCGATAGGTCTGGTGCGCCTGCTGTTCGCAGTCGCGCCGGTCGCGTGCGCCGACTTTCTTGCAGTCCGCCAGATTCTCGCGCAGCGCTGCGGCCGATTCCTTGCTGCTGGTGCGCAGTTTCTGTTCGGGGGTCACGTCTTCCTGGAACCAGCGGGCTGGGTCGCCCTTGGACAATTCCATGGCCTGGTGGCGAGCCAGTTCCGGCGCCACATTCTCGTCGCCCGAGGCGGGTATCTGTACCTGGGCTTGCGCCAGTGTGGCAAAGCTCATCGCGGCGCCCAGCGCGGCCATGCGTGCCAGCAGAGTTTGATGTTTCATGTCAGCTCCTTGTTCTTATTGGGAATAAATTAGACAAAAAAAAGCCGGCGCACGCGGCGCCGGCTGCAGTTGCGTGCTTACAGCCGCCCAGTGATGAGCAGGATGATCAAGACCACGACAAGCAGTCCGGTGATGCCGGTCGGCCCATAGCCCCAGCTGCGGCTGTGGTTCCAGGTTGGAAGAACGCCGATCAGCGCCAGTACGAGAATAACGAGCAAGATGGTACCCATGATGGGACTCCTTTATGTGGTCGCCCTGGTGGGGAACGACTTGTTGTTGTAATGGGTCTGATGCTTACTTAGTAACGATAGGCGCGGCCATCAACCACGCGCACGCGATTGCCGACGCGCAGGTCAACCACGCTGTCCTGGGTAATGGTGCGGTAGTCGCCGTTGTCCAGGCGGATACCGATCTGGTACACGTCGCGGCCGGCCGAGCGGTTCGCTTCGACCTTGTTGCCCACCACTGCGCCGCCGACGGCGCCAGCCACGGTCGCGGCGGTACGGCCACTACCTGAGCCGACCTGGTTACCGACCAGTGCGCCAACCAGGCCGCCCACGACAGCGCCAGTGCCGTTGGTGTCGCCGGCAGCGCGGGTCACCTGGATCGAGTCAATGGTGCCATAGCCGGCCGAGGCGGTGTTTTCATAGCCGGGGCTGTTGTTGTAGCCGCTTGCATATGGATCGCTCAAAGTGCTGGCGCAGCCGGTCAGCATGGCGGTAGCGGCGAGGGTGATTGCAGCGATGGTGTGCGTCGATTTCATGTTGTTCTCCTGACAAAAGTGTAGAGTCAGGATAATTCTCTGGAAACGGCCGGTCTGTGCGGTGCCACACCGAGTTCGCTTGTGTTCATTGCTTCCCAAACTAAGGCCTGTGTTCGGCAGCGAACAGAAGATGTGAGGCAATGTACGGTACAACTATGCTCATTCAATCTGTTTCGAAAGAGCATCATCATGACCGTTCATCGATTGCTGTTTATCTGTGTCTGCGTGGCCTTGTCCGGGGCGGCCAGCGCTGCCAAACCGAGCGCTGAAGCCAAGGCGGCTTACAAGCAGGCCAAGGACAACGCGGCTGCCACCTACAAACAGGCCAGGGCCAAATGCGATGTCATCACCGGCAATCCGCGCGATGTGTGCGTGGCCGAGGCCAAGGCCGCGCGCGTTCGCGCCGAGCAGGAGGCGGGCGCCCTGTATAACAACACGCTCAAGGCTTACACCGAATCGCGCCTGAAAATCGCGGCCGCCAATTTCGATCTCGACAAGACCCGCTGCGAAGCGCTCACGGGCAATGACAAGGATGTCTGCATCACCCAGGCCAAGGCGGCACGGGTATCGGCAGAGGCCGACGCCAAGGCCGACAAGAAAGCGATCGAGGCGCGTACCGACGCGCGCGACGACAAGATGACGGCGGAGTATAAAGTCGCACTCGAAAAGTGCGATGCCTTCGCTGGCGCGGTCAAGGACAGTTGTGTCGCGACCGCAAGAAAGCAGTACGGCAAATAGCCGTGCGCCTGTAGTGCAATGCCCCACCAACCACAAGGAGTCACCATGAAAACCGCACAACGTTTTGCTACCGCCCTGTTCACCGTGTCGCTGCTGGCCGCGACCGGTTGCGCTTCGACCGATAACCGCGCCAGCACCGGCGAATATCTGGACGACACCGTCATCACCGCCAAGGTGAAGGCCTCGCTGTTCAATGAGCCGACCCTGAAGGCGTCCGAGATCAATGTTGAAACCTACAAGGGCGATGTGCAGCTGTCCGGCTTTGTTGCAGACCCTACCGATGCAGCCAAAGCGGTTGACATCGCGCGCGGCGTCAAGGGTGTAACATCGGTCAAGAACGACGTGCGCGTCAAATAATAATGATAGGCCGCGAATACGACCGGCCGGCCCCTGTGGCCGGCTTTTTCGTCCACGCGGCCCCACTTCGATAGCGGTCTTTCCATGCAGCTTGCAGACACCCCCCAGCCGGCCGCGCCCGGCATTGCGCCGGACCTTCCACCCGGTATTCTGAACGTTCCTCCTGCGCCCGCGCAGGCCGCGACCGCGACCGAGCCCCTGAGCGACAGCAGCGGTGTGCTGCGTCTGCCGATCCACGTCAACGCGCGCGGGCTGGCACTGGGCATCATCGCGACCATTGCCTTTGTGTATGCGCTGCAATGGGCCCAGGATTTCCTCGTGCCTTTGCTGCTGGGGATCTTCCTCGCGTACACGCTCAGTCCGGTTGTGCAATGGCTGGAACGGCGCCACATCCCGCGTGCGATCGGTGCGACACTGGTGACGGCCGCCATCCTGTGCGCCCTGGCAGGGGTGATGTACCGGGTGCAGGATGAAGTTTTCAATATCATTGACGATCTGCCGCGCATCACCCAGAAAGTCACCAAGGTGCTACGCAACGGCAACGACCGACCGAGCACCATCGCACAAATGCAGGCCGCTGCCGCCCAGATCGAGCAAGCCACTGCGGTGGGCGGGGCGGAAGACAAGCGCGCCACGCCGCGCAAACCGGCCGTTGCGGCCCCGTCAGGCAGCACCTTCAAGGTGATGGACTGGGTGTTGGCTGGTTCGATGAGCCTGATGGGCTTTCTGACCCAGGCCACGATGGTGGTGTTTCTGGTGTTCTTCCTGCTGCTGGCGGGCGACACCTTCAAGCGCAAACTGGTCAAGCTGACCGGGCCCTCGCTGAGCCGCAAAAAGGTTACCGTGCACATCCTGGACGACATCAACACCTCGATCCAGAACTATATGTTCATGCTGCTGGTAACAAATACCTTGCTGGCGCTGCTGATGTGGGTGGCGCTGCGGGCGATCGGACTGGAGAACGCGGGCGCGTGGGCGATTGTGGCCGGCCTGCTGCACATCATGCCGTATTTCGGGCCGCTGCTGATCACCACGGCCACGGGCCTGGCGGCCTTCATGCAGTTCGAATCCATCAAGATGGTCGTGCTGGTGACAGGCGCTTCGATGGGCATTGCCACCCTGGTGGGCACCGTGATCGCCACCTGGATGACGGGCCGTATCGCCAAGATGAATCCGGCCGCCGTGTTCGTCAGCCTGCTGTTCTGGGGCTGGTTGTGGGGCATGTGGGGCTTGCTGCTGGGCGTGCCGGTGGTAGTAATGGTCAAGGTGGTGGCCGAGCGCGTCGAGGGCATGGAAGTGCTGGCCGAACTGCTCGGCGAATAAGGACAGCGCGGCCGTCGCACCGTGATGCTAGCCGACCCGGCTGATCCGGGCGGCGGTTTCGGCATCCTCTTTCGCCCGCAGGCTGCCCAGCTGCAGCGCATACTGGCGCGTGAATTCGGCGCCCAGGAAAAAGATCTGCGCCGAGTAGTACACCCACAACAGCAGGGCAATCGTGGAACCGGCCGCGCCAAAACTGCTGGCCACGCCGCTGTTGCCGATGTAAAGGCCGATCAGGAACTTCCCGAGCGTGAACATGGCCGCGGTGCCGAAGGCGCCGATGGTCACGTCACGCCAGGACAGCTTGATGCGCGGCAGCAGCTTGTAAATGACGCCGAACAAGATGGCAATCACGCTGAAGCTGATGGCCGCGGCCACCCACGACAGGATCATGGCCGCCTCTTTCCACAGGCCGCCCAGATAGTTTTCCACCACCGCCAGCGCGGCGCTCACCACCAGCGACACCATCAGCAGAAAGGCCAGCACCAGGATCAGGCTGAAGGACAGCAGGCGGGTGCGCAACACCACCCACCAGGTGGCGCCTTTCGGCGCTGGCACGCCCCAGATTTCATCGAGGCTGTCTTTGAGCTCGGCAAATACGGTGGTGGCGCCCACTACCAGCAGGACCGTGGCGATCAGGGTCGCCACCATGCCGCTGTCCTTGTTGCGCGCGCCCGCCAGTACCAGCTGGATGGCCTCGGCACCTTGCGGCCCGACCAGGCCGCGCAGCTCGCTCAGCAACTGGCCCTGGGCCGCCTCGGCCCCGTAAAAAAAACCGGCCACGGCGATGACCAGCACCAGGATCGGTGCGATGGAAAACGCCGTGTAGAAGGCCAGCGCCGCGCCCTTGCTGGAGGCGCGGTGCAGGAACCACTGGTCCACCGCGCAGCGCATCACATGGGCCAGCTGGCGCGAGAAAGGAACCCAGTCCTTGACGTCCATGATCATCGGGCTTGTCTCCGGTAACTGCAAAAAAGGGGCGCGCTGCCCCCTTTTTTGGTGCAGCCGCACGGCTGCGCTCAAGGCACCCGCTTGTTGATGGTAACCGGCTCGACCTCAACCCGTCGGTTCGGTTCCAAACATTTGATCAAATCGGCCCGCCGCTTGTTGTTACAGGTGGCGACGGGATTGGCTTCGCCCTTGCCGTAGGCTTTCAGCCGGCTGCCTTCGATGCCGGCCGCCACCAGGTAACTGCGCACGGCATTGGCGCGTTTTTCCGACAGCGTCTGGTTGTATTTGGTCGAACCGAGGCGGTCGGCGTAGCCGGTGATGTCGACATCCGTGACGGTGGGGTCGGCAGTGAGCGCGGTGACGATTTCATCGAGACGCGGCTGCGGCATCTTGAGCGTGGCGCTGTTGAAGTCGAACAGTTCCGTCGACGACAGCGTGACCTTCTCGAAGCGCACCACGGGGACCGGCGCTGGTTCGGGTGGCGGTGGCGGCGGTGTCGCGGCCACTGGTGCCGGGGGCGGCGCCGGCGGTGGCGGCGGGGCAGGGGGCGGATTGAAGGCCCAGTTCAGGCCCAGCGTGATATAGCGGTTGTTGACGCGCCGGACGCCGAACAATTCTTCGTCGCGCAGGCGCCCGGCCACGGTGCGCAAATCGAGCTGCATCGACAGCTGGTCGGTGAAGCCGTACTGGAAACCGAGGCCCGCGGTGGCATACGGCGAGGTTTTCTGGACCTGGCGCAGCGGATTGTCGACCTTGTCGCGTTCGGCGCCGACGCCGAACAGGATAAACGGACGAAAACGCTGGCGCGAAATCATGAGCAGGGCGTCAACCCCGACCAGGGTCTGGCGATAGCGGTAGGGTTCCTCCTCGGCGCGCACATGGCTGGCGCCGATCTGGATGTCCCAGTTGGGGGACAGCGGTTTGCCCATGCGGACACCGCCACCCCAGTCGCGCTCGTTGACACCGAAATCCTTGTCGGGTCGAAAGCCGGCGGCAAATGGCTGGATGTACCAGGACGGATTGACGACCTCTTGCGCCAGCGTTGGACCGGCACAACAGGCAATGGCGACTGCGAGGACGATTTTTTTCGTTTTTTCCACAAGGAGCTCCCAATTGTTGAACAGCGTAGAAGACTTCGCAATAGCGAGGGCTGCTGTTCGACAGGGACGCTGCCCATGAGTTCAACATGATTGAACAGATCACGAACATGGATGAAAAACGGGCTGCGACGTCGGAAGACGCGGCAGCCCGTTATTGATACCGCGCAGTCGTGCGCGGTATTTACATGTTGCTTATTGCTTGTTTTCCGGCACGACGATGACGGTGTCGCCTGGCTTGCCAGGTTCGCCCGGCGCACCTTTTTCACCCGGGGTGCCTGGGGTGCCAGGTGCGCCGGCAGGACCTGGTACGGGTACTGGTACGGCAACTGGTGCCGGTGCCGAGCTTGGCACTTCAACGGTCGGGGTCACGACGGTCGGCGGTGGGTTAACCGTGGTTTTTTCGCAAGCGGTAAGGGAAGCGACGGCCAGCAGAGCTGCAAACAGGGTGGTCATTTTCATGGTGATTTCCTTTTTAATAGTGTCGCAAGCCACGAGGGCAGGAGACCGGGACTTCGGTTTTCAGTCGAGGCACACGCGACAATCGCGCGAACGAGACCAGAATACGCACTGTCCAATTGTCAATCTGTACGCCAACGCACACTGTAGAGCCTGTAAATAAAGATGACTAAAAGCAGTAGATTGTTCACGAGTGTTCGATGGCGCACAGAACTGTTGATCTAGCGCAGGCAAGATAGGTCTCAGATGGACGGAACCGAGCAGTAGTTTGCGGGTCAAACCAGCAAGCCGGTCCGGCCGATGACTATCTTCCAAGACGGAGTACTCGACATGCAAGCAACCACCAACCAGCGCAATGGTGCACAAGGCGAAATGACCGCCGTTCACAATTCTGCGAATTCTTCCCTGATTGAACGCGTTGCGCCTCAGCCCGCTGAGCGTCCCCCCATTTCCATGGCCCCGATCGAGCGCGTGCGCTCCACCTCGGCCACCCAGCGCCGCATCGAAAACATGCAAAAGCTGATCGGCGAACTGTCGACCCACGAAATGCTGGCCGACGAAATCGCATGGTTCCTCAAATTCTCGCCATCCGGCGCCCGTAAATACATTCGCGATCTGCGCGAAGCCGGCGTGATCGAGCTGGCCCGCTATATCGAAGGCACCGCCACCTACCTGGGCAAGGCCGTGTACCAGATTTCGCCGGATCCCGAGCGCGTTAAAGCATTCCTGGCAGCAATTGTTCAGCCCAAGCGCGAAGGCGTTGCCCCACGCAAGGAACGGCCCGGTCTGCGCGAGCAGAGCATGGCTGGCACCGGCCGCCACTTCCACATCCTGGCCGATGATACCCATTACGCCATCAGGGTCAACCGCAGCCCCGTGGCACGCGATCCGCTGGTCGCCGCGCTGTTTGGCGCCGCCCCGTCGGCGAATAAAGAACAGTCTTAAGCGCATCATTGCTGTCTGAACGCCAGCCGGTTCCGTCCCGGCTGGCGTCGCTTCGCCTGTAAATCCCTTCTGTTTGCCGCAGCGACCGTCCGCGTCGCGTGCGCGCTTTGCTGTATCTTCTGTCATGCACCCCGATTGAAAATCCGTCAAGCCGCCCCATGTTGGGTGTGCGGCGCGATGACGCCTCTCCCTCCAATGCATTCACCGAAAGGAAACGCCATGCTACCGACACCGGAATCCCTCGAAGGCAAACCCGTACCGCAGGTCACGTTCAAGGCGCGCCCCAACGATCAGTGGAAGGACTTGAGCAGCGACGAACTGTTCAAGGGCAAGACGGTGGTGGTGTTTTCCCTGCCAGGCGCCTATACGCCGACCTGTTCCTCGACCCATCTGCCGCGCTACAACGAACTGGCGCCCGTGTTCAAGCAGAACGGGGTGGACGACATCGTCTGCATTTCGGTCAACGATGCCTTTGTCATGAATGAGTGGAAGGCCGGGCAGGACGCGGACAACATCACCGTCATCCCCGATGGCAATGGCGATTTCTCGGAAGGGATGGGGATGCTGGTCGACAAACGCCAGCTCGGCTTCGGCATGCGCTCGTGGCGCTACTCGATGCTGGTCAAGGACGGCGTCATCGCCAAAGCCTTCATCGAGCCGGACAAGGAAGGCGATCCGTTTGAAGTGTCCGATGCCGAAACCATGCTGCGCTATCTGAACCCGAACGCCGAGGTGCCGGAGCCGGCCGTGGTGTTTGCCAAGCCCGGCTGCCCGCACTGCGCGCGCGCCAAGGCCACGCTCAAGGCGCATGGCGTCCGCTTCACCGAGATCACCCAGGACCAGAAGATCAATGGCAGCGTGCTGCGCGCCGTCAGCGGCCAGATGACCTGGCCCCAGGTCTTCATCGGCGGCAAGCTGGTCGGCAATGCGGATGCGGTGGATGCGTATTTCGGTGCGGCCAAGGCCGGCGCCTGAGTGAGCGCTGCCGTGAAACTGTCCATTCTCGACCAGTCGCCGGCGGTGCGTGGTGCCACCCCGGCCGACGCGATCGGCGATTCGCTGGCGCTGGCCCGCTACGCCGATACCCTGGGCTACGCACGCTACTGGCTGTCCGAGCACCATAACAGCAGCAGCATCGTGGGCAGCGCGCCCGAAGTGCTGATGGCGGCGATCGCGGCCACCACCAGCCGGATCCGGATCGGCAGCGCCGGCGTGATGCTGCCGCATTATTCCGCCCTCAAGGTGGCCGAGCAGTTTCGCGTGCTCGAAGCGCTGGCGCCGGGCCGGATTGACCTGGGCCTGGGCCGCGCGCCCGGTTCCGACCGGCTCACGGCGCGCGCCCTGAATCCCCACGCCAGCCCGGGAGCCGACGATTTTCCGCAGCAGATCGTCGACCTGCAACACTGGCTGGAAGGCAAGCGCATGCCCGAAAGCCATCCCTACCGCGCCATCACGGCCCAGCCGCAAGGCCCGACCAGCCCCGAGATGTGGATACTCGGCAGTTCAGGCTACGGGGCGCAGCTGGCCGCGCACCTGGGGCTGCCCTACGCGGTCGCGTATTTTTTCAGCGACGGCCAGGGCGTGGAACAGGCGCTGGCGCTGTATCACCAAAATTATGTACCGAGTGCACGCTTTCCCAAGCCGCAGGCCACGATCTGCGTGTGGGCCCTGGCCGCCGATACCGAGGCCGAAGCCGAGCGCCAGCTGATGACGCGCGAATACTGGCGCGTGCGTTTCGAGCAGGGCCTGCTGGGCCCGCTGGTATCGCCCGAGGAAGCTGCCGCCCATCCGTACAGCGGCCCCGAGCGCGAACGCATTGCCCAGCTGCGCAGCAAGGCCCTGGTGGGCACCGGCGCCCAGGTGGCCGACAAGATCCGCGCTCTGGCAAGCAGCCTCGGCCTGGACGAAATCGTGGTCAACACCTGGGCCTTCGACCCGGCCGTGCGCCGCCATTCCTACGCCTTGCTCGCGCAAGCCTTTGATCTGACACCGGACCGCTGATGGAAACCCTGCTATTGCTGGCCGCCCTGAGTGGCGCCCTGATCCTCGCCTGGCGCCTGCCGGGCTGGCGTCTGCAGCGCGTGCTGGGGCAGGAGATCGATCCTGCCTGGAAGGCGATCCTGGCCCGTAACATTCCGATCTACCGCAATTTGTCGCTGGCCTTGCAGGATCAGTTGCACAAGCTGGTGCAGCAGTTCCTGTACCAGAAAAAGTTTGTCGGCTGCGCCGGCCTGGAGATCACCGACGAGATCCGCGTCACGATTGCCGGCCAGGCTTGCCTGCTGCTGCTGAACCGGCCGAGCAAGGTGTTCCCGGAACTGCATGCGGTGCTGGTGTATCCCACGGCCTTCCTGGTGCCGCGCAAGCAGGTGGACGCGGCTGGCGTGATCACCGAGGAGCGTCAGGACCTGCTGGGCGAGTCCTGGGGCGACGGGCGCGTGATTCTATCCTGGGACCACGTGCAGCGCGGGGCCGGCGACTGGACCGATGGCCAGAACGTGGTGCTGCACGAATTCGCTCACCAGCTCGACAGCGAATCGGGCAGCAACAATGGCGCCCCGTATCTGGGCAGCTCCGAGAATTACCGTGACTGGTCAGCGGTGCTCTCGCGTAACTTTGCCGATCTGCGCAGCGACGCCATTTATGGCCAGCCAAGCGTGATGGACCATTATGGCGCCACCAATCCGGCCGAGTTCTTTGCCGTGGCCACGGAAACCTTCTTTGAAAAACCGTGGCAGATGTCGGCGCGCCATCCCGATCTGTTTGGCGAACTGTTCAAGTACTACCGGGTCGATCCGCGCGCATGGCTGCCGCAGCCGGTGGTCGAGCCCTGGGTCGCGCCGGGCGTCGGTCAGTGGCACTAAAGCAAGCAATACAGTGCGTTAGCGTACAGAATGCGCGCCCACTTGGGCGCATGCTGGACGCTCACAGACGCAGGAGGAAAGAGCATGTCGACCATCGTAGCAGGACATTTTCAACTTCAGGATCAAGTCGAACACGCGCGAATCGAGCTCATGCGCGCGGGCTTTCCGGAAGAGCGCATCAGCGCCTTTTACCTCAATCAGCCCGGTCAGCACGACCTGACCGCGATCGGCGGCGACCGCGTGCTCTCGCCAGGCGCCAAGGACACGCCTGAAGGCGTGGCCCAGGGTGCCGCCACGGGCGGTGCAGTCGGCGCCGCCATCGGTGCCGCCACGGCGGTGGTGACCGGACCGGCGGGCCCCATCGTGGGCGGCCTGGTCGGGGCCCACGTCGGCTCGCTGTATTCGCTGTCCAAGATGAAAGACGCCGGTGAAGGCGAGGACGGCGGCCATGGCGAGAACCAGTACGAACCACGCAAGGCCGGCATGCTGGTGGCGGTGGCCTTCGACCTGCCCGAGGAAGAGGAACGCGCGCTCGAAGTGCTGCACCGGCTGGGCTCGGATCATATCGAGCGCGCCCATGGCACCATCGAAAACGGCGACTGGACCGACTTCAATCCGCTCAGTTTGCCAGTGTTGATTCACTGAGTCCCCTGGCCGCGGCCACGCTCAAAACGCTTCCCCTGGAAGCGTTTTTTTTCGGTAGTATGCGTGGATACATGCGCGGTTCGACAGGAGGATGCGTCCATGACACAGGCCTGGCTCACTCTCACCGGTGTGGACGGGCGCGACTTTGCCGCCCCAAGCGAAGCGCAGCTGAGCGCAGTACTTGACCAGCTCTATGCAGGCCGCGCACCAGGCGCGCGCCAGGCTGCGGCAGACACCGAACCGGCCAGCGCGGCCTTGCGCTTCGGCTACGACGACGGCCTGATGTACGTGGCCGAAATTTCCAGTGATGGCGAATGCCGCTTTGAAGAATGGTCCGACCGCGATTGCGAACTGGCACTGGCGGCGCCAAGGCGCATGCGCGCCAGCCTGGCGCAGGCGCGCGAAGTGTGGAACATGATGGCGCGCAGGCAGGTGTCGCGGATCCGGGAGTTGCCCTGGCAGTGATCCGCCGCATCGCTCTTGCAAGCGCGATGCGGTCGCTTATAGCGCGGCCTTGCAACTGGCGCTCAATGCACCATCAACACCGGCAACATTGCCGCTTCCAGCACGGTGCGCGTCACGCCGCCCAGCACTGCCTCGCGAAAACGCGAATGCCCGTACGCGCCCATGACCAGCACATCGGCCTTGTCGGCGGCTGCCAGTGCCAGCAGGCCTTCACCGACTTCGTTCTTGCGGCTGAGCAGGCGGTGATGCTCGAGCGGCTGCACTGTTAATTGCGCCTCGATCCCATGGCGCTGCAACCACGGGCGCGGATCGGCGATCATGGCATCGGCCGATGCCTGCGGATTGCCGGCCAGTTCAAACAGCACAATCCTGACCTGCTGCGCCTGCCTTAGCAGCGGCAGCGCCAGTTGCAATGCACGTGCCGCCTCGCGCCCGCCCTCCCATGCGACCATGATGCGGCCGCAGCTGCCATGCGGCGCGGCGGGCAGTACCAGCACCGGCCGGCCGGAATGGGTAATCACATGCGCCGCCAGGTCGGCCAGCGCGGGCCGCTCCGGGTCGCTCTGGCCGACGATGGCCATGTCGGCCGCGCGCGCGTGCAGGCAGATGCCGTCGGCCGGGTCGTCGTCGATCAGCCTGGCCTCGAAGTCGGCGAACCCGGCCGCCTCGCACTGGCTGACAAAGGCCGCCAGTGCCGTGCGCGCCTGGTCGCGCATCATGTCCAGATGCAGGGCCAGGGTCGGATCGTCCTGCTCCGGCGTCAGCCGCTGATACAGGTGGCGCGAAATGCCGGTTGGCGCCGCGCCGCGCAGATGGGCCCCGCAACTGCGCGCCAGGCGCATGGCAAAGGCGATGCGGGCGGCAGCATGGGCGCTGCCGTCGACATGCACCAAGAGTGTCCGGTAAGCCATAACGCCTCCTGTCATCCTGATCGTGATAGCCATGATGTTAAACCACTCGCCCCAAAATTTGATATTGCTCAATGTTATGTGTGTTAGCCGAAACTAGACTTGGGCTCGGACTCAACCAATAACAGGGATGCAGCAATGGACAATCAAAAAGTAGCGCTGGTGAGCGGCGGCATGGGCGGTCTCGGAACGGCAATCTGCCGCCGTCTGCACGATGCCGGCTTCAAGGTGGCGGCGACCTATTCGCCAGGCAACGCGGCGCCGGAAGGCTGGCTCAGCGCGCAGCGCGACGACGGCTACCGCTTCCGCGGTTACAAGGTCGACGTGGCCGACTTCGCCGACACCGAATGGATGATGCAGCGTTTGCTGGCCGACATGGGCCGCATCGATGTGCTGGTCAACAACGCCGGCATCACGCGTGACCGCAGTCTGGCCAAGATGTCGCAGGCCGACTGGTCGGAAGTCATGCGCGCCAATATCGACAGCGTGTTTAACCTGAGCAAGCAGGCAATCGATCCGATGATGGCGCAGCGCTGGGGCCGGATCATCAATATTTCATCGGTCAACGGCCAGAAGGGCGCGTTCGGGCAAGCCAACTATGCGGCGTCCAAGGCAGCCATGCATGGCTTTACCAAGGCGGCCGCGCTGGAACTGGCGCGCCATGGCATCACGGTCAATACCGTGTCGCCCGGCTATCTGCGGACCAAGATGGTGGAGCAGGTACCGGAAGATATTATGCGCAGTAAAATTTTGCCGCAAATTCCGGTGGGCCGCCTGGGCGAACCGGCCGAAGTGGCCGGCCTGATCGCCTATCTGTCGTCGGAGGAAGCGGCCTTTGTCACGGGGGCGAATATCGCCATCAATGGCGGCCAGCACATGTGCTAACGCTTTTCCGCGCGCGTCTGGCAGGTGATGCACAGACGCGCTTCCGGCCGTGCCTGCAGACGCGAAAAGCCGATCGGATTGCCGCATTCCTCGCATTCCCCGTAACTACCGTCCTCGAACTTGGCCAGCGCGTGCCGGATGGTGCGCAGCTGGCTGACGTTGTGGCCGGCCGCTTCCAGCGCAAGATCGTTCAGCAGGCGCACGGTGGCCTTGTCTGCGGGGGATGTTTCGACTTCCGGCACTGGCAGGTCGCGCCCGCCGGCCATCGCCATGTCGTTATGACCCAACAATTCGTCGCGGCGCTGTTCCAATTGGAATTGGAGGAGCGCAAGCTGCGCTTGGTTCATGCTGTGCTCCAAGAAGTGATCGGACGCCAGACGAGCTGACGCTGTCAGTGTAGCGCGTTCGATCGGCACTGAACATGGGCGCACGCTTGCGTGTACCAGCGCGGCTTGAGGCTACTCAGTCGGGGGAACTTATTCGGTGGCCTTGGCGACCTTGACCTGCTTGCTCAGGCGCTCTATCGCAGCAACAATCGGCACCGGGTTGCCGGTCGCGACCGCACCGGCCAGGCGCAGCAGCGCGCCGGCGACGCCCGCCACGGCGGCGATACGGTCGATCTTGCGGATCTTTTCGGTGGCGTCCGCGGTCAGCTGCATCAGGGTCTGCTGCGATACCGCGAGCGACTGCACCACATACGTGGCCGCTTGCGCGTACAGGCCGTTGGCGCGCTGGCGCAGCAGGATTTCATCTTCCAGCAAGGCGCGCGCGATGCCCTGGTCCTGTTCGCTGACCGGGCCGCCGTTGTAGGCGCCGATGTCATGCATCACGCGCTTGTGGATGGCATCGGCGGCAAGCGACATCTGGTCGGCCAGCGCTTCAATCTGGGCCGCGTTGCCAAGGCCAGGGGTGGTGGGACTCATGCCGCTCTCCTTGTTGTTCGACATCTCAATCGCTCAGCAGATTCTTGTGAATCAGGTGCAGGTCGCGCGCATAGTCGGCCAGCAGGTGGCGCAACTCTTCGTTCGGCAAGTTGTTCAGGTTCTCGCGCATTTTCTGGTGCCCAAGCGCGACCTTGGTCAAGCCCTGCAGGGCTATGTCGTAGCGCTTGTCCAGGGCCTTGTATTCATGCTGCTTGTCCATGTAATGCACCTTGGCCATGGTTACGAGCATGCGGTCCTGGGCTTTGCCGGAAAAGGGAATCTCGACATCGAAAATGCCGAGCACGGTCTTTTTTTCGTTGTCGTGGGTTTTGCTGTACAGTCGGGTGAGCGTCATCATGGCGTCGAGCAGCACGCGCACGTGGGCGTCGCCATCGCGCACCATGGTTTCAACGCTGCGCTTCTGGTAGCCGGAAGCGATCACACGCGTCAGCAGGCGCGTCATGCCAGTGTAGGCCAGCACATGTTTTTGCTCCAGGCCGCTGCCGGCCATGGCCTTGATGCCATTGCCCATGTCGTCCAGCTGGGGCGTCAGGTCGTAGCGCGTGTCGCCAGCGAGCACGCTGAGCGTTTGCATGTACAGCACCAGCGCTTTTTGCGCACTGACGAAGTCGTCATAGACAGCGCGCCGTTTGGCATCATTTTCGCGCGCCAGACGGTCGGCGGCGGCGGACAGATAGGGTTGTTCGCGCAGGTAAGTGTCGCGGTAGCGCTTGGACAGTTCGCCATAGCCGCCCAGCTTGGCCGAGGCGTCTGCGAATTCGCGCACTTCGTAGAGACTGACGTTGCTCGAGGCGCAGCCCGTGAGCAGGGCGGCGGCCAGGAGGACGAGTGCGGCAAGTGGTCGGCAGGATTTCATGGGGCCCCTTTAGGCAAACACTGATGGGTTTGCCGGAAGTTCCCATTTTTGCCCTACTGCGGTGCCGACATTTTGCTCAAGCTCAAGCCAGCAGACTGCTGCGCCAGCCGAGGCCGCTGATGGTATCCGCCTGCGGATGGTATTCGCAGCCGATCCAGCCCTGGTAGCCGAGCCGGTCGATCAGGCTGAACAGCGCGGCATAATCGATCTCGCCGCTGCCCGGTTCGTGGCGGCCGGGACTGTCGGCCAGCTGCATGTGGCGGATCAGGGGCAGATGGCGGGCGATCCCTGCCGCGACATCTGTCCCCATGCGCTGCATATGGTAGATGTCGTATTGCAGCGACAGATTCGGCGCGTCCACCTCCGCGATGACGGCGGCGGCCTGCTCGGCGCTGGTGAGAAAGTAGCCCGGCATGTCAAAGGTGTTGATCGGTTCGATCAGCAGCGTCAACCCATGTTCAGCCAGCCGCGCCGCCGCGAAGCGCAAATTGGCCACATAGGTGTCGTGCGCCAGCGCCGCATCGGCGCCCGGCGCCAGCAGGCCGGCCAGGCAATGCAACTGGCGCACGCCCAGCGGCAGGGCGTAGGCAAGGGCGCACGCCACGCTGTCGTGAAACGCGTCGACACGGGACGGGTCGCAGGCCAGCCCACGTTCGCCGGCGTCCCAGTCGCCGGCCGGCAGGTTGTGCAGCACCAGCTGCAGCCGGTCGCGCGCCAGGCGTTCGGCAATGTCGGCCACCGCGCAGGAATAGGGGAAAAGGAACTCCACTGCCTCGAAGCCATTGCCGCGCGCGGCGGCAAAGCGTTCGAGGAAGGGCACTTCAGTAAACATCAGGCTGAGGTTGGCGGCGAACTTTGGCATGGCGCTATGTTAGTCGATCGCCGGACCATGGGTGATGCGCGCCATCGGCGTGAACAGCCAGGCCACGCTGGCAGCGGCCAGCAGGAAGGCGCCGGCACCGATGAACAGCCCGGTCAGCGACAGCCAGGCCAGCAGTGCGCCGGTAATCGCCGCCGCCAATGGCGCCAGCCCCATGAAGATGAACATGAAAATGCTCATGGCGCGGCCCAGCATGGCGCGCGGCACGCGCTGCTGGATCCAGCTGAACACGGCCACCTGAATGAAGCCGGTCAGCAAACCCAGCAGCAACATGAAGGCGCCGGCCTGCCAGGTGCTGTGGATCACCGCCATGCCCATCAGCAGCGCGCCGGCAATCGCGTCGACCACCAGGATGGTGCCGCCAAAGCTGGCCAGCCTGAAAAATTTCCAGCGGGCGCTGGCAGCGCTCAAGCCCATGCCAAGCAGGGAGCCAGCCCCGTGCAGGCCCATGATCAGGCCCAGCGCGGCGGCGCCGCCCAGGCGTGACTCGGCCAGCACCGGCAGCGCCACTTGCATGGTGCCACCGACGATGAAGGCGCACAGCGCCCAGTACATGATGCACACGCGCAGGGACATGTCGCGCCAGACCATCTGCAGGCCGGCACCGATGGCGCGCCACACGCCCTCGGCAGTTGCATGTTTGGGCGCGGCATGCAGACGCACCTTGTCCAGCGTCCAGGCCGATACCACGAAGCTGAGGCAGTCGAAGGCGAATGCAATGCCGATGCCACTGGCAGCGCCCGGCTTGCTGCCGCTGCCGTCACCCCAGACGGCGAACACCAGCGCTGCCAGCAAGGGGCCGGACAGCATGGTCAGCTGGCGCATGCCCATCATCACACCGTTGGCCATCGGCAGTTGCTCAGGCGCGACGACGTGGGGCAGCATTGAGGTGCCGGACGGAATGCCGAAGGCGGACGCGAGACCAAGACCAAACGCCAGCAGATAAATGGCAGGCATGCTGACGCTGCTGCTGAACACCAGCGCGGCCAGAATGGCGAGCAGAATCGCGTTGGCGAATTTGCTCAGCATCAGGACTGATTTGGGCGAATAACGGTCGACCAGCGCGCCGCCGACCAGGATGAAGAGCGCGCGCGGAATGCTCATCAGCGCAATCACCAGACCCAGCTGCAAGGCATTGCCGGTGGTGGTCAGCACCAGCCAGGGCAGAGCGATCAGGGTGAACTGGTCGCCCAGTGCGGAAATCAGACCACCGCCCATCAGCCAGCGGAAATTCGGTTCGCGCAGCAGGCGAGCGCGCTCAAGGGAAGCAGCTTGCATGATGGCCTCAGCTATTAGTGGAATGCATGCCGGCGATGTCGCCAAGGGTGGCCGCCATGCTGTCCACCAGTGCCGGTGGCAGGCCGCGAATTGCTTCGCGGCTGATCAGGTCGACCACGTCGGTGGCGTTGACCACCAGTTCATGGCCGGCCGGGGTGATCACGGCATAGCCGACGCGGGCATCGCGCGGGTCTGGCTGGCGCGTGACCAGGCCGATCTTTTCCAGCGGCAGCAGGGTGCGGGTGACGCCGGACGCGGTCAGGCCGACCCGTTCGGCCAGATCGACGCGGCGGATCCGCCCGCCTGGCGCACGCGCCACATGGTTGAGCAATTGGAAATCGCTGAAGCTGATGCCGTGATGACTGCCGAGGCTGCTATCGAAGCGGCGCACCAGCACCGCGTAAGCGCGCGCCAGGCGCAAACAAAAATCGGTGGACTTCGAGAGCGGGGTATCCATGATATATCCTTTATTTATTCGTTATTAATACTTGATTAATCAAGTATATGTGCGTGGATCCGATGCCGTCAAGCGGTTTTTTCGGAAGCGGGGGCGCCCCGGGAAGGGACGCCCGTCGCACTAGCGCTGGCGGCGCGTCCAGCCAAGCAGGCCCAGCGCCACCAGGAGCAGGGCGACGCTGGCCGGTTCCGGCACATTGTTGGTATTGCGGATCGGGCTGTCCAACGGGTCGGCCAGGTCCAGGCCGGCCGTGTCCGCCACGAAGGCCCCGTTCTCGATCCGGCCCAATGTCGCGGTAAAGGTGTGGGAAGCGTCGATTTCTGCGCCGTACTTGGCCCAGATGCCGAACCAGGCGTCGATATAGTAAGTGCGGCCGGCCACCATGGTGAAGTCCATGGTCCAGTCGAGCGCGCTGCCGGTGCCGGTTTCAAAGCTGGTCACGCCAGCGCTCAGGTAGTCCGGCAGTTCGCTGGCGATGCTGTCAAAGAAGGGGCGGGCGGTCATGCCGGTGTCGACATCGAAGCTGGCGGTATCGAGCGAGAACACATTGATCGAGGCCGAGATCATCGACGCCGCCGAGGTCAGGGCCGCAAAAAAATCAGCCTGGGTGCCGACGCTGGTGCCGCTAAAGTCCAGATGGCCGGCAACCGTGCGGGTGGCCGGGCCGGTGCCATCCCAGGTGAAACTCTGCATCGCTTCCACCTGGCTGGAGGCGCGCCCGTAACTGCTGGTGCTGAAGGTGGCCTGACGCAAAATCAATGTACCCGGGGTGCCGGAGGCGTCGACCGAGCCGCGCGTGTTGGTCGCAAGCGGGTGCAGCGTCCCAGCGGCAGCGGTCAGGCCGCCAAAATTGCTGTCGTAGCGCTGGTCGACGATGGTATTCAGAAAGGTGCCGAGATTGTCGTCGCACTGGCTCGGCGTGGGTGTCCCGGCGAGGCGTTCGGCGCTGGTCCGGCAGTCGCGCACATAGGTGCTGACGTGGGCGCCGTTGGCGATCTGCGTGGCGCTGGCAGGGAAGGTGGCGGCAAGGGCAACAAGCAGGACGGCGAGGCGGCGCAGTTTCATGGACTTCCTTCACAAGGATCTTGCGCCGGAATTGGCAGGTCGGAAAGTCAACGCAGGGATCATGCCAAGGGTGAAAAATCAAGCACTTAGGCATCCCTTTCTGATCTTTTTGTAAAGTTCCTCGACACTACGCAGCACGAAAAAAATCATCCCATTCAAGCCGGGAGATGGTTATACTGTATATTCATACAGTATAAAGTTCTTCCCATGTCCGAGCTTGCAATGTCCCTTTCCGAGCCTAGCGTGGCCCAGCACCCGAGCCCGCTGAATCTCGCACCCAAGTC
>DASWMN010000110.1:0-17712 GCA_036399735.1 Telluria sp.
CCAGCGCCTGGAAAGCGTGCTGGCCGATTACGAACAGCAGACCGGCAGCCAGATCGGCGTGCTGCTGGTGGCGTCCACGGAACCGGAAGCCATCGAGCAATACAGCATCCGCGTGGCCGAGGCCTGGAAACTGGGGCGCAAGGGCGTGGATGACGGCGTCCTGCTGCTGGTGGCGCCCGGCAATACGACTGCCATGCGCAAGTTGCGCATCGAGGCCGGACGCGGTGTGCAGGGCGTGCTGACCGATGCCCAGTCCAAGCGCATTCTGCAAGACATCATCGCCCCCCATTTCCGCCAGGAGCAGTACTACGACGGGCTGGTCGCTGGCGTGGGGGCGATCGCCACACTGCTCAACAAGGAAGCTTTCCCGGCGGCGCCGGCCCCCGCCCCGCTGCCCGCGCAGCAGGAGGGGGGTGGCGGCTCGATCCTGCTGCCGCTGTTGTTCTTCGGCGCCATCATTTTGATGCGCATGATGCGGCCGCGCCGTGCCGGGCTGGCCCGGGGTGGCTGGGGCAGCGGCGCCACCGGATTTATTTTGGGCAGCATGATCGGTAGCGCCGGACGCGGCGGCGGTGGCGGTTTTGGCGGCGGCGGCTTCTCGGGCGGTGGCGGTTTTTCTGGTGGTGGCGGCAGCTTTGATGGCGGCGGCGCCTCGGGAGACTGGTGATGGCAAGCTTCATGCAACGACTGCAGCGCCAGTGGCGCCACTGGACCACGACCAGCGGCCATGGGCGGGCCCTGTTTACGGAACAAGCACTGGCCGCCCTGGCCCAGGCGATTACCAGCGGCGAACAGCGACACCGCGGCGAAGTGCGCCTGATTGTGGAGCATGCCTTGCCGTCGGAAGCGATCTGGGCGGACGTGACCATGCGCCAGCGCGCTCTTGCCCTGTTCGCCGAATATGGCGTGTGGGATACGGAAGACAATTGCGGCGTGCTGCTGTACGTGAATCTGGCGGAACACAAAGTCGAGATCGTGACGGACCGGCATATTGCTCGCAAGATCGATCCGTCCACCTGGCAGCAGGTGTGCCGCACCATGACCGATGGCTTCGCCAAAGGCGCTTTCGGCGCCAGCACCCTGGCCGCGATCGAGCAGGTCAATGGCTTGCTCACGACCCACTTCCCCGCCAGCGGCGCCCGTTCGAATGAATTGCCAGACCGCCCGATCATGCTCTGAGTGCAGAAAAAAGCGCGCGGCTGGTCGGCAGTGGTTAAAATTCGCACTTCCAAATACGCCTGAAAGCATGCCATGAGATTAGAACAACGCGTCGCCATCGTCACCGGGGCCACCCAGGGCATCGGACTGGCCTGTGCCGAACGCCTGCTGCGCGAAGGCGCGCGCGTCATGCTGGTCGATATCAAGCCGGAGGGCGCCGCCGTGGCCCAGGGCATGGGCGAGAATGCGCGCTTTTTCGCTGCCGACGTCAGCCTCAAGGTCGATGTCGACGCCATGATCGCGGCCACCATCGCCGCCTTCGGCCGCATCGACATTCTGGTCAACAATGCGGGCGTGACCCACGCGGCCGACTTCCTCGACCTGTCGGAAGACGATTTCGACCGCGTGCTGCGGATCAATTTGAAATCGATGTTCCTGTGCAGCCAGGCTGCCGCGCGCCACATGGTGGGCCAGCGCAGCGGCTGCATCATCAATATGTCCAGCGTGAATGCCGAACTGGCGATTCCGAACCAGGTGCCATACGTGGTGTCCAAGGGCGCTATCAACCAGCTGACCAAGGTCATGGCCTTGAATCTGGCGCCGCACGGGATCCGCGTGAATGGCGTGGGTCCGGGCACGATACTCACCGAACTGGCCAAAAAAGCAGTGCTGGCCAGCCCGGAAGCGCGCCACACGATCTTGTCGCGCACCCCTGCCGGACGCTGCGGTGAACCGGAAGAAGTCGGCGCCGTGGTGGCCTTCCTGGCCAGCGACGACGCCTCTTACATGACAGGCCAGACCATGTACGTCGATGGTGGCCGCCTGGCCCTCAACTACACGGTACCGGTGAACGAATGAGCGAACAGGCGAAGCAGGCGGACGAGCCTGCAATCAATATGCTGGCGCTGGACAACCAGTTCTGCTTCGCGCTGTATTCGGCGTCGCACGCCATGACCAAAACCTACAAGCCGATGCTGGACCGGCTTGGCCTGACCTATCCGCAATACCTGGTCATGCTGGTGCTGTGGGAACAGGATGCGATCCTGGTCAAGGAGATCGGGGCGCGCCTGTTCCTCGACTCCGGTACCCTCACTCCCCTGCTGAAACGGCTTGAAGCGAACGGCCTGGTGAGCCGCAACCGTGACCCGCATGACGAGCGCCAGGTGCGCATCGTGCTCAGTCCGCACGGGCGCGCCCTGCGCAAGGCGGCGCTGGAAATTCCGCCCCAAGTGCTGTGCGCCAGCGGCCAGGAAGTTGCCGCGCTGGGAAGGATGCGCAGCGAACTGGCGCGGGTACGCGACGATTTGTTCAAGAATCTGGACAGCGAAGATTAAGTGAGGCCCGGGACAGGCTGTCAGGCCGATAGCGATGATTAATTGCGTACAATTTAATTGTGCGCTATAGTTCTTTCATCGGCACCGGATGCCGCCCTCACCCAACCCAAGGAGACTCTCATGCAAGTTCTTTACACAGCGAATGCAACAGCAACCGGTGGCCGCGAAGGCCGTGCCAGCTCCAGTGACAAAGCCCTGGACGTGGCCTTGTCGACGCCGAAGGAACTGGGCGGCGCAGGCGGCGCCGGCACCAATCCTGAGCAACTGTTCGCTGCCGGCTATGCTGCCTGCTTCCTGTCCGCCATGAAATTGGTCGGCGGCCAGCTGAAAACCCCGATTCCAGCCGATTCCAGCATCAACGCATCAGTCGGCATTGGCCCCAATGCCCAGGGTGGCTTTGGCCTGACCGTGGCCCTGGCAGTCTCTACCCCGGGCATGGACCAGGCGGCAGCCCAGGCCGTGGTCGACAAGGCCCACCAGGTGTGCCCGTACTCGAACGCGACCCGCGGCAACATCGACGTCAAGCTGACTGTGAATGCCTGAGTTATGCCGATTTCGCATGTCTGATATGAGAAATGACAATTAGACATATATGATGCTGCGCACCATAATAGTGCCTGTCTCCACTATTCTCCTCCAAGAAGATAGTTTAAGCCCGCTTTCACCAGCGGGCTTTTTTTTTGGTATTCGCGCACGCGAATTCGTTCGTCAAAGTTGCTGCGACATTGAGCTATGTCATAGCTGAGTCATATTCCTCTCCTATACTGGATTTGAGCTTCTGTACACGCAACTGATATGCGTGACAGGGCCAGGTGTGCCGACCTTGACGGCGGCACGCCGACCGATTTCCAACTCTTGCCCGATTTCTTGGGTTTCGCCCGCCCCAAAAGCGGGCACTTTTTTTCCGCTATTGCACCAAAGTGAACGAGGCATCGAGCGCCCCGCAATTGGCGCTTGCAGGCGGCACACGTTAACCTATTATTAGAATCCTGCCGCATCGTTCTCACCATCGACTACAGGGGAGACTTGAATGAGTGAATATCTGCTGGAACCCGACACACAGGAGAGCCTCGAGCTGCCGGCCCGGCGGCAGCACGCGCGGGCCCCGTGCGACACGCTGATACTGAGTGAACTGGCACCGGAGGCCGTACTCGACCAGCTTGACGACGACGCCGAAGCGCTCGATCTGATCACCTTCGGCGCCGTGCGCGAAATCTGCCCCGCCTGCCCCCAGTCTCACCTCAAACTGGTGCTGCGCCAGCGCCGCGTACGCATGGCCCACCTGTTATGCGCCAACTGCCTGCGCTGCTTCGACGCGCATTACCCGGACGGGACCTCGGCATTGACGATCTGAGCGCGACGCCCACGGGGCGTCTGACGGTCGCGCGCCGCTGCCGTCCGTGCTATCGTGGCGTTTTTTTTCGCCACCTTTCAATGCAACAATTTCTTTTCTTGCTGGCGCTCGACGCGCGCCTGCGGCCATGGCGCCTGCGCGCCGCCTTCTGCATGTACGCGCTGATCCTGATTGCCGGCTCGATCCCGGGTGCTCGCGCCGACATCGGCCAGGTCGCACCGGGCATCATCCTGCACAGCGTGGCCTACGGCATTCTGACCTGCCTGCTGTTTACGGGCACCGTAGGCAGCCGCAGTGGACGGGCCGTGCGCGCCGTGTTGGCGATTGCCGCCATGGGCGCGGCCGACGAACTGCTGCAAAGTTTGCTGCCTTATCGAACCGGCGCCATCGGCGACTGGGCGGTTGACGTCTGCGCCGCGATTGTCTGCGCCGCGCTGCTGCGTGGCTTGTTGCCCTCGCCCGAATCGCACAGACCTTCCTGACCTGCGCGCCATGCTCTGCCATGGCGTCGCTATCCCCGAATCGTCCAAGCCTTTGACATGCGTCATGCGTCCGCAAGGCAATTGGAACGTCCACCGCCATCGCGCCTCTTACCCTAGTGGCACGCGGCACTGTCACGCACACGGCAACATACCCAACCAAAGGAGTGAATCATGAAGCGTATCGAAAAAAGCGTGCTGCTGGCGGGCTTGCTGGCACTGGGGCTGGCGGCATGCAGCTCCACTGGCACCAGCGGCAGCGGCAGTACGGACGGCAGTTCGGGCATGAACAGTACCAGCGGCAGTAGCGGTAGCAGTGGCAGCGGTGGCAGCGGCGGCACCAGCGGTAGCGGCGGCAGCACCAGCGGCGGCAGCACCAGCGGTAGCGGTGGCAGCAGCGGGGGCAGTTCCAGCGGCGGCAGCAGTGGTAGCAGCGGCACGGGCGGCACCACCGGCAGCGGCGGCAGCGGCGTCAATTCCGACGGCAGCGTTTCGGAAAGCGGCGCGACCAGCAGCATCGGTAGCGGCAGCAGTAGCGGCAGCAGTAGCGGAATCGGCAGCCTCGGCGGCAGTGGCACCTCTGGCGGCAGTGGCACCTCTGGCAGCAGTGGCGACAGCAGCAGCTATGGCAGCACCGGCAGCGCCGGCAGCACGGGCAGCGGCAGCGGCAGTTCCGGCTCTGCGGGAACGGGCTCGGGCAGCTTGGGATCCTCAAGCAGTGGCAGTATGGGTTCCTCTGGCACGGGGAGCATGGGGTCGTCCGGCAGCGGCAGCATGGGCTCGTCTGCAACCGGCAGCGGCGCCAGCGGCAGTTCCGGCAGCGGTGCCAGCGGCATCTCCGGGAGCAGCGGTTCCGGTAGCACCAGCGGCAGTGCAAGCGGCCAAAGCCACTCCGGCAGCGCCGCGGCAAGCAGCGGATCCGGCTCGGCAAGCGCCAGCGCACCCAACAGCACCGTCGCCAGTATCGAGGTCGTGCAGCGCCAGTCCGGCGGTGCAGCGACTGGCGCGGGCACCGGCTCGAGCGCCGCAGTCGGCGGCAGCAACAGTACCGGCACCACCGGGTCCAGCATGACGAGCGACAGGCTGTACCGTATCACCTTGCGTACCGACGACGGGCGCACACAAGTGATCACCCAGGAATGGGCGCCGACCTTCGCTTCTGGCGATCGCGTGCGGCTGGTCAGCGGCGCCATCCAGCGCTAAAGGGTGCCGATGGACGGCGTGGCCTTCCGGAACAAGCCAGAACAGCACGCCGTCAGCACGGGCTGGCAAGGGTAAACGCATTTGGCGGACCAAGCCAGGTGACTGGTGAGCGTCGCATCACCGCTGCGTGTACCCGCCAACCATGACCTCGCCTCGGCCCGGAGGCTGCACGGGGGCGTCGTGCCACGCGACGCCGCACAATTGCGCGCCCGGCGCGCTCGCTAAGCTACGGGTATCGCAGGGAGCATACTGCGATGGCCAGCGCGGTGATCGGCTGTTACGCAATATCTGGTGAGGGTACTTTGCACTGATGCAAAGGCCCGCCCCAGCCCATGAAGGCGATGCGGCGCCCGCCGTCAGGAAGCTTTCGCGCCTGCACGGGCTAACAAGTCAGATCGACTGCCAACAGTGAAAAACTTGGGGGCATCGTCTTTGTAAAGATGGCGGTGCATGGCCAGCACATTTCCGCGATCGGACCGGTCTCGATAATACCTCGTGATCGGATTCCGTCACATGATACCGCCCCCCCGACTGCGCTAGGGCGCGGGGCAGGCTGCCTAGAGTCAGCTGCTGACCTTGCTGCACCCTGATCGCAAACACGCCGCCTTTGAGGTTGCCGGCTGCAGGCGCGGGGCGGCAGAGTGCAGGCGTGAGGCGGGAGGCGGCAGGGTGCGGACGGCAGACGGCAGACGGCAGACGGCGATTCTGCACCGTGCCACCGCCCGCCCCTGCTTACCTTTCGTGCCGCCAGCGCCTGCGTTCAGGCCTTCGTTGCAAGCCGGGCTGAAAAATGCTGCTGCTCCCACTGCCAGGCATGGCGGACGATCGTATCGAGGTCGGCGTACTGCGGGACCCAGCCGAGCTTGTTCTTTGCCAGGGTAGCGTCCGCGACCAGAACAGGGGGATCGCCGGGCCGCCGCGGACCGCTTTCACGCCTGACCTGCTTGCCGGTCACCCTCTCCACCGTCTTGATCACATCGAGAATGGAATACCCGGCGCCATTGCCCAGATTGTAGTGCGTACTGGGACCGCCTTCGAGCAAGGCTTCCAGGGCCAGGAGATGGGCATCGCACAAATCGCTGACGTGGATATAGTCGCGGATGCAGGTACCGTCCGGCGTTTCATAGTTTTCACCATACACGGTGATGGCAGCGCGTCTGCCTGAAGCCACTTGCAGCACCAGCGGAATCAGATGCGTTTCCGGTTCATGGCACTCGCCGCTGCGGCCGTCCGGATCAGCCCCTGCCGCGTTGAAGTAGCGCAGGCAGGTCGAACGAAGGCTGTAGGCGCGGTCGAAGTCAGCCAGAATCTGTTCCACCATCAGCTTCGAACGGCCGTAGGGGTTGATCGGCACCGTCGGGTGCTTTTCGTCGATCGGGGTGTACTCCGGCTCGCCGAAGATGGCGGCCGTCGACGAAAAAATGAAAGCACCAATCCCACGCCGGACCATCGCGTCCAGCAGGCCGATGGTGTTGCCGACGTTGTTGTCGTAGTAGCGGGAAGGATGCGTCACCGATTCGCCCACCTGGATGAAGCTGGCGAAATGCATGACCGCCTTGAAATCGAAGGCCTGCAGCAGAGCATCGAGCGCGCCAGCGTCGCCCATGTCGGCGACCACCAGCCGGGCCGGGCCGGCCGCATCGCGGCTGCCGCCCGACAAGTTGTCCAGCACGACGGGCCGGTAACCGGCGCCGGCAAGCTGCCGGACCATTTGCGAGCCGATATAGCCGGCCCCGCCCACCACCAGGATGTCGGACCGGGTACTCATTCCGACCCGGCGATCCTGGCTGCATCGGCGCGCAAGCGCAGGACCGTGTCCGCTGCCTTTTTCCCGGCCAGGAAAGCATGGTCGGAGTTGTAGTACTCCCACTCGCTGTAACGGCCGGCCAGGACGATATCGTGCCGCGCCAGCCATGCCTTCACAATTGCGACATTGGCAGCGCGTGCATGATCGTACACCACATAGGCGTACGGCATGTCCACCTGCTGGGTGGTAATCATGCGGTCATCCGGTTTCAGCATCCCGACGGCAACGCAATCGGCAATGCAGCGGTCGATCAGCGCTTGTCCATCGAGCGGCAGCGGTTTCCAGGGCGAGTAGGATATCTCGCAGGTAAGGCCGAAACCGCCCGGCGGATTGCAATGCGGGCTGGCATTGCCTTGCACAAAGATGCGATGGAAGATAGTGTCCTCGGGGTAGTAGATCCAGTGCTTGTCTGTGATGTTCTCGCGCGCCACCCCCAGATTGACGCAACGAACGGAAATGTGCCGCAAGCCCTGCGCCGCCCGCTGGACCTCCTGCGGGGCAGCGTCGCCAATCAGGGCGACCAGTTCCGGCAGAGGCATGGTGCTGACCAGATGCTCGTAGCGATAGCGGCTGCCGTCCGCCATGACCAGCACGTGTTCGCGCGGCAGCAGCTGCGCGGCGGCGGCGTTCATTTCGATACGTCCCTTGATATGCGGCAGGAAGCCCGACATGAGGGCCTGGAAACCGCCCGCCAGCGGATAGCCGAAGCGCGCATTCGGCCCCATCGGTTTGCCCACCGGTTCGAGCGCGCCTTCGATGATCTGTTCGAGGTCGGGCAGCGGGACCCGCCCGCCCAGCCACGACGTTTCCATTTCGTCGAGCGGTACCGTCCACAGTTTGCGGTTGTAAGGAATCGCAAAGTGCTTGGCGATGCCTTTGCCCCAGACCTTGTAAATGAACTCCTCGAAGTTCTGCGTCTCTTGCCGGCGTGGCGCAATGGTGGCGGTATTGGCGACGTCGGCGCTGCCGTCGGCGCAACAGTCCTCGACCGGCTTGACGACGCACTGAGTCGCCTTCCCACTGGCGTCCACGCTGCCATGGCGCGCTTCGACCGCGCCCACACTACACTCTGAAATCACCTTCGGCGGCAGGCCGTACAGCGCGCCCTGGAACGGATAGCGGGTATAGACATTCTTGCTGTAGACCCAGGCTTCCCTGTCCTGCCAGTGCAAATTCGGGCCGAGCAGCATGTCATACAGCTTCAGCACGTAGGGGTCGTTCGAAAACATGATGTGGCCGGCATGGTCGAAGGTGAAACCATGATCGTTAAGCGAGCGGCACCAGCCGCCCACGCTCGCATTCTTTTCCAAGAGCAGTGCCCCTTCGCCCAGATGGTAGGCGGCGGACAGGCCGGTCGGACCGGCACCGATGATCGCGGTCTGCACCTGTTGTACACCGCTGTGCGGACGCAGCGCATTGAGCCTTGCCCGGTTCAGCGCGGGAGCGGCGCTGCGCTGTTCGGTGGGGGCCGCCGGCGCGAAGCGGGCGCCGTCACCGCGTGCCGGTGTTTGCAGCAGCAGCGTGCGCATGGCGTCTACCGTGACATCCCAGGACGTGCTCTGGACAATGTCGTGCATGGTCGCGAGCATGCTGGCGCGGGCGCGCTCGTCGATCGCCAGCGCAGCCTCGCAGGCGCCGATGAACTCGGCAGTATCCTGCGCCACTGCCACCACATGGCCATATGGACGAGCGACGTCGGCAATGGCAGTACTGACGATCGGCAGCCCTGCGGCCATGTACTCGAGCACCTTGGTCGGGCTGATGAAACGGGTCGCGTCGTTCAGCGCGAACGGCAGCAGGCACACATCCCAGCCGGCCAGGAAGGCAGGCAGATCGGCATAGGCCTGCTGGCCCAGATAATGGATATTCGGATGCTGCGGCAAGCTGGCCGGGTCGATCTTGACCACCGGACCTACCAACGCAATTTCCCATTCAGGGTGGGCGGCGGCAACAGCGCCGATCAGCGCCGCATCGAAACGCTCATCGATGACGCCGTAATAGCCGAGCCGCGGCCGCCGCAGCGCCTGCTGCAGGGGATGGCCGCTGCCGCCCACCTGGGCGCGGGCAAAATGCTTGACGTCTACGCTGCTCGGAAAGCAATGGACATTGGCATGGCGGTCCCGTTTCGCCTGGTACAAGCTGGGTCCGCCGGCGAACACCAGGTCGGCCAGATTCAGCAATGCGGTTTCACGTTGCAGTAACTGTTTCGGGGAATTCTTGAACGCCGCCAGTTCATCCATGCAGTCATACACGACCAGGCGCGGACGCAGCTCCCGCAACAGCGGCAAGGCCATCGGCGTGTAGAACCAGACGATCGGCGCCTCCTCCACCGGTACCAGTTCCGCCAGCAAGGGTTGCAGCAGCGGCAGCTGGTCATCGTGGAAACCCTGCGTGTGACTGGGGGTGTGGGGCCGGCACACCGTCACGTTGGGCGCCGGACTCGAGGTCTCGATGTGACTCTCGCCGTCATCATGCACGGGCTCCTCGATGAACAGCACGCGGAAGTGCTGCGCGAGCCGGGTCAGAAGCTGTTGTGGCCGCTGGTAGACGAAATCCCAGCGCAGATGGCAGAACACAATAATCGTTGGCATGATGGCTCCTTTGGCCCGTGCGGCCGTTCGTTGAAGAGATGATGCTGCAGCAGCGGAACGCGTCCGCGCATGGGGGATCAGCCTGTTTTTTCCTCCATTGTTCCAGCGCGTGTGGCGGCGCTGATCAGCTCGAGCGGAACCTTGGGCGTGCGGTCCGCACACAGCAGGCCGTTGGCCTCCTGGAAGGTGTCGCTGAACTGGGTGTAGCAAAAGCCGCCGAACATGGTGGTGGTGTTGACCACCTCCAGCAGGCGCCGGTACAGATCTATGAAGCTGTCCTCGGTGTGGGCGCGCGAGTAACCCCAGGTGGTCGCTTCCGAGCTGCCCTCTTTGTCGAAGGCAATGCCACCGAATTCGGTGAGCACGATCGGTTGCCCGCGGTGCGGGAAGCCGTCCAGGGTCAGGATCCGTCCGCCGGGGCGGCGCTGGTCAAACAGGGTGCGGGTCGGCTCGGTGGTGGTATAGCGCGCCGCCAGCTTTTCGGGATTGCAGTCGTAATCGTGGATGCCCAGAATATCGGTGGCCGAGGCTTCCCAGCCGTCGTTGCCGATCACGGGTCGGGTGGCATCGAGCGTGTGCGTCAGGTGATACAGCGCTTCGACCGCGTTGCGGTGGGCCTGGGTCAGGGTCAGGTTGGGCACGCCCCACGATTCATTGAACGCGACCCAGACGATGATGCAGGGATGGCTGTAGTCGCGTTCGATCGCTTCGGTCCATTCGCGCACCATGCGCGTGATGGCGCGCGGGCTGAAACGGTAGGCTGAAGGCATTTCTTCCCACACCAGCAGACCGAGCCGGTCGGCCCAGTACAGATAACGGGGGTCTTCGATCTTCTGGTGTTTGCGCACGCCATTGAAGCCCATGGCCTTGGCCAGCTCGACATCGCGCCTGAGCGCTTCGTCGGAAGGCGCGGTCAGCAGCGAGCCTGGCCAGTAGCCCTGGTCCAGCACCAGGCGCAAGGCGTAGGTGCGGCCGTTGAGCATGAAGCGGTCGCGATTGATGGCTACCGATCGCAAGGCGGTGTAGGAAACAATCCGGTCGAGGATCACGCCTTTATGATGCAGCGTCACTTCCGCGTCCAGCAGGGTCGGGCGCTCCGGACTCCACAGCAATTCGTTGCGCGAGTCGTCGATGCCGGGGTCGGACAGGACGATCTTGCGGTTGGCCTCGTGTCCCAGCAGCTTGTAATGGTCATCGGCCAGCAGGTTGTCGCCATGCCAGATTTTGACTTCCACGAACAGGTCTTCCTTCACGTCACCGGTGGCGAAGATTTCGCAGCCGATTTCGTAGGTTTCGAAGATCGGCGTCCAGCGCAGCGACTGGATATAGGTCGAGGCGACCTGTTCCAGCCAGACGCTTTGCCAGATCCCCGTGGTGCGCGGATACCAGATCGAATGGGGCTCGAGCAGCCAGTCCTGCTTGCCGCGCGGCTTGGCGAGATCGTGGGGATCGTCTTCCACATATACCGTCACCACCTGCTTGCCGTCCGCATTCAGGGCACTGCTGATGTTGCAGGAAAACGGTGTATGCCCACCCTCGTGCTCGGCCACAAGGTGCTGGTTGACCCACACCCGGGCCCGGTAGTCGACGGCGCCGAAATGCAGGATGGTGTGGCCGGTGTGCGGCATGATCTCGAATGTGCGCTCATACCAGCACACCGAGTGAAAGCCGGTGTCGCCAATGCCGCTGGCTGCCGCCTCTGGCGCGAACGGCACCTCGATCGTATGCGTCCAATCCATCGCGCTGTCGGGCGTCTTGAAGCGACGTTCCTCGTCGAACCTGAATTTCCAGGGCCCGTTCAGGGTCATCCAGTGCTGGCGCACAAGCTGCGGCCGGGGGTACTCGAAATCACTCATCTGTCAGCCTCTTTTTCAGTCGGGACGGGGATCAGCAGGCTGCCCTGCATGCCGCCGTCGTTAAAGCGGGCCAGCGCGGCGCGGCCCGCTTCGAGCGCCATGCCGCGCCGGCACAGCGCGACGCAGGCGCCGCCAAAGCCCGCACCGGTCAGCCGCGCCCCATGGACGCCAGGCTGGGTACGCAGAAATTCGCTCAGGAAGTCGAGCGCGGGAATCGACACCGCGTAGTCGTCGCGCAGGCTGGCGTGCGACGCGTTCATCAACTGGCCGAAGCGCGCCGCGTCGATGCCGGCCGCCGCTTCCAGGACACGCAGGTTTTCGCACACCACATGGCGTGCCCGTTCGCGCAGCGGCGACGCCAGCACATCCACCCTGGCCGGGTCGTCCACATCGCGCAGACTGGCCACGCCCAACTGGCGCGCGGCAGCGTCGCATTCGCTGCGCCGTTCGTTGTATTTGCTGCCGGCCAGGGTGCGCGGCACTCCGGAATCGATCACGATCAGCTCACTGTCGGGGGGCAGCGGCGTCAGCCGATGGGCCAGCGTGCGCGCATCGATGAACAGCATGTGGCTGCTGTCGGCCAGACTGGCCGCCATCTGGTCCATGATGCCGCAATTGACCTTGGCATAATGGATCTCGGCGCGCTGCGCCATGCGCGCCAGCGCCACGTCGTCGAAGGGCAGCCCCAGCAAGGTGCGCAAGGCCCGCAGCATGGCAATTTCCAGTGCCGCGCTGGAGGACAGGCCCGCGCCCACCGGCAGGGTGGTGCTGACATGCACGCGCAAGGGCGGCACCGTGATCCCCTCTTCCTCGACCATCCGGATGCAGCCTTCGACATAGCTGCCGAAGCCGGGTGGCGCGGCGCCGCCACGCGCAAACCGCACGCTGCTGTCGAGGGTGGCCGAGTACAGGTTGAAGAAGCCGTCCGGGCTGGCGGCGAGCGCCACCTCAGTGCGCTGCGGCGTCGCAACCGGCAGCATGAAACCATCGTTGTAATCGGTATGTTCACCGAGCAGGTTGACACGACCGGGCGCCGACGCGTACACCTCGGGCGCGCCGCCGAAGAAGGCCGCCGCGCTCAGCATGCCGTATCCCACGAAGCACGCGCCGGCGTCATGCCGCCTCCAGCGTGACGGCAACCTGCTGCAGCTCGGCCGCGCTTGCTTCCGGCAGCACATCCATCGCAAACAAGCCCGCACCCAGCTCGGTCCCCGCCAAAAACTTGAGCCGGTCGCGGTTGCGGTAAGGCGGGAAGAACTGCGCGTGCAACTGTGTTTCGGGATGCGCGGCGCCATCGGTGGGCGCCTGGTACCAGGCCATCAGATAGGGAAATGGCCGATCCCACAGGTGTTCGTACTTGAGCAGGACGGTCTTGAGCGCACGCGCCAGGTCATGACGTTGTGGCCCGGTTAATGCGGCGAAGCCGGGCACGGGTGCAGTTGGCATGACCCACACTTCGTACGGATAACGCGCGCACGGCGGCACGAAGGCGATCGCATGCGGGCCCGCGTACAGAACACGGTCGCCGCTGGCGGCCTCGTCGCGGGCGAGGTCGCACAGCAGGTTGCTGCCGTGCTGCTCGTGGTAGGCGCGCTCCTGCGCCAGCATGCGCGCCGGCACGGGCGGCACCACCGGATAGGCATAGATCTGGCCGTGCGGATGATGCAGCGTCACACCCACTTCGACACCCCGGTTTTCAAACGGCAGGACGTAGGCAATGCCCGGCTGGCCGGCGAGCCGTACCGTGCGGTCGCCCCAGACCTGCAGCAGCAATTCGATGCGCCCCAGTGGAAGGCTGCCCAGTGACGCCAGCGCATCCTGGGTGAACACCACGACCTCGCACTGGCCCGTGGCTGGCATGGTCGGCACCGTTAGCTGCGGCGCATCGGTGGCGCCCGGCGCGAGCGAGGGAAAGCGGTTCTCGAACACGGCGATGTCGTAGTCGCCCGCCGGCATTTCGGTCGGATGGGCGCTGTCGCGCATGGGCGCGAGCGGGTTGTACTGCGGTGGTGGCTGGTAGGTGCGGTTCTGGCGGTAGGCGGCGTAAGTCACCCATTCGCCACGCAAGGGGTGCCAGCGCAAATGCGGGTTGGCCAGCTGCGGCTGCGGGAACGGACTGGGCGCTGACAGACCGGCCGCGATCGGCTGGGTGCTGTACAGGGTCATGCTGCGCCCATCGGGCTTGGTCAGGTCGAGACAGTGCATGGCGTCGGCGGTTGCGGTCAGGGAGCGGATCCTAGCACGCAGTTTTTGCCTTTATTGACGCAAGTCAGTGACGTGGATTTCCTCAAAAATATTGACTTTGACCGGTTGCGCGCAATGGTCTGGCGCAGCAGTTTTTACCGCCATGGGCGAGCTGGGAAAATGTGACCGCGCCGGTATTGAACACGGTTGCACTGTGTAGGTAGCGACCTACACAATACATCGGCATTTTTACGTACCAGATCGAAGCGGACGCGTCGTCGTGCGAGACGCCGAAAACCTTAGCGGGCCAGTTCGACCATGACCGCTGTCACCATTTCCAGATTCAGCAGCAATTGCCGCGTGGTGATGAATTCATGCTCGGAATGTCCCGTGTAGACCGCACCCGGCATGGCCGGCCCGAAGGCGACCGCATGCGGAAACAGGCGCGAATTGGTGCCGCCGCCAATCGAAATTGGCTTGGGATCGGCCACCCCCGTGTAGTGCGAAAACACGGACAGCAGGGTCGACAGCTGCGGCGCATCGTCCTGCACCCACGGCTCGCTCAGTTCCACCGCGAGCGCGCCGTGCTGGCCGTGGCGCGCCTGCCAGCGCCCGACCACTGCCCTGATCTCCGCTTCCAGCTGCGCGCCCTGCTTGCCGCGCGGACGGCGCAAATTGATATTGAGTTCCTGGCCCTGCGCCGTATCCTTGATGACGGTGGGCGCAAAGGTCATCGGCCCCATGAAGGCATCGCGATAGGCAATCTTGCCGAAGCGCTCACCGTACAGGCCGGTTCCCACTAGGTCGTTGAGGAAATTGACCAGCGCGCCAGGGCCGCGCTCGGGCCAGGTCCTGACCTTGAGCGCGTCGGCCAGCATGCTGATGGCATTGACCCCATCTTCCGGCTTGGACGAATGGGCCGACACCCCGCGCGCGCTGATGGTCAGGCGCTGGCCGGCCAGCGCAAACTGGTAATGCATGCCTTTCTGGCGCGCGGCCCGCGCGCGCACGGCTGCCACCAGCGCCGGCGAGGCCTTTTCGATCACCGCACTGGCGTCTTCCGGAATCTGGCTGCCGAAAAAGCCGCCTTTGAAGGCGGTGATGTGCGGCCCGGCACCAGCCTTAGCTGTGGCCGGCGGAAAACCGACGCGCACCGCGCCCCAGCCTTTTTCCGCGACCACGACCGGATATTCGGCGTCGAAGGTCAGATTCATCTGCGGCGGCACATGGGTCTTGAGGAAAGCGGTGAGCGGCTCCCAGTCCGACTCTTCCGCCATATACACATACAGTTCAAGCCGCTTCTTCAGCGGCAGGTTCTGATCCCGGATCGCCTTCATGGCGAACATGGCGGTGGCAATCGGGCCCTTGTCGTCCTCGCTGCCGCGTCCGAGCAGGCGGCCCGGTTCACTCGTGCGGTCCAGTTCGAACGGCGATTTCTGCCATTTGGCCGGGTCCACCGGCTGCACGTCGCCGTGGGTAATGAAACCGATACGTTCGCTGTTCTCGCCCAGTCCGATCACCACCACGGCGCCGTGGTCCTGGAAGTCGAGCCCCAGTCGGGCCGACGTTTCCTTCAAATACTGCTTGAAGCCCAGGTGCTGCGGATTGCGTTCGAGCGGCAGCGCCGGGTCCGCGACGGTGTTGAAGCTGACCATGGCGGCCAGGCTGTCGACCAGCGCGTCCTGGTAAGTGGCCACGGCGTATTTGGCGGCGCTGGTCGCCTGCGGCGAGGGCGTGCCGGCCAGAACGGAAGCGCTGGCCAATAAGAGACTGGTAACAAGAGCTGCAAGGCGCATACGAGCGAGTCCGATGATTTTCCAGCGAACAAGTCTAGCACGCGCGGGCGACCCTGACTTGCATCAAGCGCGCGCCACGAACGACCGCCGCCGCATGGCAGTCGAACCGGTGACGATGCGGCGCCGGGCTTTTCCCGCGTCCTGGGGAGCGCGATGTCGGTACGAGAGCTTATATGCATCAGCCACGATGACGCATGGGTCGGGCGCCTGCCCAGCTGGCAGGTGCGCCTGGCGTCCAGCCTGGCCGATGCCGCGCGCCAGTTACGCGCGTCGCCCTGCCCCACCGGGCTGATTGATGTCCCCCTCTCCGAGGGCGGCGAGAGCGGCTTGCGCGCGCTCGATTGCTTTCTGCGCCAGCACTGGCAGACGCACTGGATCGCGCTGGTGGCGCCGGAAATTTCGTCGCTGCCCGGCTGGGCCGATATCGCCCTCGGCCATCTGTTCGACTTCCATACCACCCCGGCCGACCCCTTGCGCCTGGCGCATGCGCTGGGCCACGCGCATGGCATGGCGCGCCTGCGCACGGTGCCCCCCGCCGCCAGCGCCGCGGCACCGATGGGACTGGCCGGCAACAGCACGGCCATCACGCGCCTGCGCGCGCAGATCCGCAAGATCGCCCGGGCCGAGGCGCCCGTGCTGATCTGGGGCGAAAGCGGCAGTGGCAAGGAACTGGCCGCCCAGGCCATCCATGCCGCGTCGCCGCGCGCGCGCGGCCCCTTCGTGCCGATCAATTGCGGTGCGATCCCGTCCGCGCTGATCCAGTCCGAACTGTTCGGCCACGCACGCGGCGCCTTCACTGGCGCCGCGCGCGACAAGGCGGGCCTGATCGAATCGGCTGCCGGCGGCAGCGTCTTTCTCGACGAGATCGCCGACCTGCCCAAGGAACTGCAGTCGAATCTGCTGCGTTTCCTGCAGGAGAAAACCATCTATCGCCTGGGCGCCACCCGTAGCATCACGGTCGATGTGCGCGTGATCGCGGCCTCGCACGTGGACCTGCAGCAAGCCGTGGCCGAGGGCCTGTTCCGCGAAGATCTGTATTACCGCCTCAACGTGCTGCCGCTGACGGTGCCGCCCCTGCGCGAGCGGCGCGACGACCTGACCATTCTGGCAGAGCAGTTCTTCCGCGCGTACGCCGCCGAAAAGTCCCCGCGCCTGAAGGGCTACAGCAGCGCCGCCCTGCGCGCCCTGCGCACCCATGCCTGGCCCGGCAATGTCCGCGAACTGATCAACCGGGTACGGCGCGCGCTGGTGCTGTCCGAAGGCCGCCTGATCGCGCCCCAGGACCTGGGACTGGCGCCTGTGCATGCGCTGGCGTCACCCGGCTCCGGCCTGGGCGAATCGCGCACCGAAGCCGAGCGCGCAGCCATTCTCGCCAGTCTTGAACGCTGGGACGGAAATGTGACACAGGCAGCGCGCGAACTGGCCATCTCGCGCATGACCCTGTATCGCCAGATGGCCAAGCACGGCATCGCAAGCTGAGACCGGACAGCTGTCACATGCATGCGCCAGCGTTGCACAAGCCCGTCTGCCGGGGGCGCTCCGACAGCTGAGCCAAACAGCATCGTCTCAGCCATGTGACAGATCAGGACGGCTTTTGCGCCACTGTTGCTGCCCGCTGCAGTCCGCCAGCCCGCACTGGCAAAGAACTTCCTGCATTTTCAAGACCTTGGCTGGTATGGCACGACGCTGGCATCGCTTTTGCAGAGAGAGAAGCACTGGCCCAGGCAAGCCAGGCTTATTCCAACGACCATTGATAACAAAAGGGGCACACATGAAACAAACTATTCTGGCAGCGGCGATTACCCTGGCGTTCAGCACGTCGGCGTTCGCGGCGGATCCAACCAACAACGCGACAAACCCATCCGGCAGCAGCGGCGGCGCGCTGACGCAAACGGCAAGCAACACGACCACCCAGGGCGGCGCGGCGCCGCAGGCGAGCGACAACTCGAC
>DASWMN010000111.1:0-7785 GCA_036399735.1 Telluria sp.
AAAGCGGCCCGGCCAGGCCGAACCCGGTCAGGCGCACGCTGCCGGCCGCGTCGACCAGCAGATGCTCGGGCCGCAGATCCTTGTGCACCAGCTGCCGGCGGTGCATCTGCACCAGCGCGCCGGCAATCGCGCTGGCCAGCGTGACGAAGCGGGCCGTGGGCAGCGCCTGCGCCGGTAGCGGGCTCAGGGGGGCGACGCCGTCGTCGGCCAGCACCAGGGCCAGCGTTGCGCTCGAACGCACCAGCTCGAGCGGCACGGCGGCCCAGGCGCGATCGAGTTCGGCGCGCAGGGCGTATTCATTTTCAAGGCGCAGGCAGGCGTCGGCGCAGCCATCGCGCGCGACCAGCACGAGCACCGCCACGCCATCGGCGTCGCGCACTGCGCGCAGCAGAACGAATTGTGGGTCGTCGCGCAATAGCTGCGCAACCGTGTAACCGGGCAGGGCCTGAATCAAGGTCTCCCCTTGTGATTTTTTGACGTCGATGCACTGGTATCAGGCATAGCAAGTATGCCACCAGCGCGCGCGCGAGTGTGAGATTCAGGACTGCCAAATAGTAACTAGTTGTTAGCGAACATCTTGCCTTTAGGCAAATGTGCGCAGACTGAAATCGATGTCGACTTCATCCCAGCATTCCTGTTCCTTTTCCAGCCAGAACGCCAGCGTGGGATGGCCGGCCAGGGTGTCGCGCCGGATCTCCAGTTCGATCCGGTTTTTCATGCGCAGTTTGAGTTCGCCGGGCCCGGCCTGCATGCGAGCGTGCATCAGCAGGATCGCCATGCGCAGCGCCAGCACGGCCTTGCCGAAGTCAGGGTCGGGCAAGCTGTCGGCCACCTTGCGCAGATTGCCTTTCTGGGCCAGCAGCAGGCGCGCCATCAGTTTTTGCTCGCGCGCGGTAAAGCCGGGCAGATCGGCATGTTCGATCATGTAGGCGGCATGCTTGTGGTAGCCGGTCTGCGACACCACCATGCCGATCTCGTGCAGCTGGGCGCACCAGGGCAGCAGGCGCGTGTAGGCCTCGCCGGCCGGCTTGAGCTGGGTGTACAGGGCACCGGCCTGCTGCGCCACGGCGGCGCCGCGCGCGCCGTCGACATGGAATTTGCGCGCCATCTCGGCCACCGCCAGCTCGCGCCGGTCCCGCTGCATCGAGCGCAGATACAGGTCCCACATCACGCCCATGCGCAGCCCGGCTTCAACCGCGGTGATCGATTCGATGCCCAGTTCGCGCACCAGCGCGATCAGAATCGCCAGGCCGCCGATGATGGTGCCGGCGCGGTCCGGGCGCAGGCCGGGCATGTCGATCTTGCCCGCCTGGCCGAAGGCGATGAAGCGCTGCTTGAGCGCCTCCAGCCCGGCCGCGCTCAGGCGGGCGTCGCCCAGGCCGCTTCTGGCGATGATCTCGCCGATCGCCCGCACCGTGCCGGAGGAACCGTAGGCCACGCTCCAGTTGCCCGCATGGTAAGGCGGCGCCGCATCTTCGAACTGGCTGCGCGCCGACAGGATCGCCGCTTCGTAGGAGGCGGCATCGATGCGCCCGCCAATGAAGAAGGACAGGCTTTGCTTGACGGTGCCGATCGAAAACGATTCGACCCGTTCGATCTCCGCGCCGCGCCCGAGTATCAGCTCGGTCGAGCCGCCGCCGATGTCGATCACCAGGCGCCGCTCGGCCGGCGCGGCCAGCGCGTTCGACACGCCCATGTAGATCAGGCGCCCCTCCTCCTCGCCCGAGATGATTTCGATCGGATAGCCGATGGCCGCTTCGGCGGCGGGCAGGAAGGCGGCGCTGTTGCCGGCCACCCGCAGGGTCGAGGTGGCCACCACCCGCACCGCGTCGAGCTGGTAGCCGCGCAAGGCCTGGGCGAAGTGGCCCAGGCAGGCCAGCGCCGAGGCCATGGCCGCTTCGGTCAGGTTGCCGTGCGCGTCCAGACCGGCGGCCAGCCGGATCGGCTCGCGCAGGCTTTTCAGGACGCGGATGGTATCGCCGTCGTGCTTGCCGACGTGCAGACGAAAACTGTTGGAACCCAGGTCAACCGCGGCAAACATCGAAGCCTCTATTGGTAGCGTGTGCATCAGGGCGGTTTCCTGGCAGGTGAAAAAATCCTGCCACTCTAGCCGCCCCGCATGACACTGTCATGACAGCGGCGCCGGCGCGGCGCCGGCCTCGACCACCTGGTTGCGCCCGCCCTGCTTGGCCGCCTGCAGGGCCGCGTCGGCGCGTTCGAACAGGCTGACCGAGCTGTCTTCGGCGCGGATCGTGGTCACCCCGAAACTGGCCGTCAGGCTCACCATCGCCCGTTCGGTCTTGATGGCGGCGGCGGCAATCGCGGCGCGCATGCGCTCGGCCACCAGCATCGCCTCGGGCGCGCCGGTGCGCGGCAGCAGCAGCGCGAACTCCACCCCCACCATGCGCCCCAGCTGGTCCGAGTCGCGCAGCTGCTTCTTGCACACCTCGACCACCTGGCGCAGCACGGCGTCGCCGGCGGCATGGCCGTAACTGTCATTGACGCGCTTGAACTGGTCCAGATCGATCAGCACCAGCGCCGTCGGCAGGCCGGGACGGCGCGCCAGCGCCAGCCACGGCCCCAGCTTGTCGAAAAAGCCGCGCCGGTTGGGCACATCGGTGAGCGGATCGACCAGCGCCAGGCGCGCCAGTTCGCCCTGCAGCTGTTCGCGCGTGAGCAGCAGGTAGCCAAAGCCCCCCAGCAGCATCAGCAGATAGAAGGCGCCGGACGAGAACGATTGCAGCATGCTGTTCGACAGCCAGCCCCACCCTTCCGGCATGACCAGCACCAGCACCCCGCGCGCGGCCACCAGCAGCGCCAGCAGCGCGGTGGCCAGCACCAGGAAGCGGCGCAGCATGCTGCCGCCGCGCCAGCCGGTGGCCAGCGCCGCCGCGCACGACAGATAGCAGGCGCCCAGGATCAGCGCCCCGGCCACCACGCGCATGCCCATCTCGTCAATGACGTAGCACGCCAGATACGCCGCAATGGCCAGCGCCAGCACCACATAGGTGGGACGGCGCCAGCGCAGGCGCCCGGCCGCTTCCCACAGCGCGCCCGCTTCCAGCGCCACCCCGGCAAACAGCACCGCGTAGCCGGCTGGTATGGAAACCGGGTCCGGCAGCACGCCGTTGCCGCGGAAGTAGAGCAGCAGCCAGGCTGCCGCCTGGCACTGGCGCGCAATGTTCCAGGTCGACAGCGAGGCCGACTTGGGCTGGTCGTAATTGAAGAAGAACAGGGCCGCGCACAGGGTCAGATTGCCCAGTGCCAGCGCCAGCACCATGGTGGTGATATCCATGCCGGGGCCGGCCTCAGATTTCGTGTTCGACGTTGTCGCTGCCGTCGCCGACCTTGCTGGCCCAGGCGCGCCGGAAGAACTCGCGCTCGGTGTCGCTGGGCGCGTCGTTCCAGAACACGATCAGGGTCCCCTTGTGGTCGTGCAGCTGGGTGAATTTTTCGATGAAGCCGGTGCCCATCCCGGCCAGATCGGCCAGCGCCACCACATAGCCGTAGACCCGCGTGAGCCGCTCGATGCGGTCCGGCTCGGTCAGGCTGTTGGTGGCGGTAAGGGTGGGGTGATCTAAAAACATGGCTCCTCCGTGGCGGTCGGGGTCAGCTTATCAGAAACGGTCGTCCCGCAACAAGCGCGCGCGGGACAGATGGCGGCGCGCGCAGCGTTTATACTGGCTGGCAATGAGTGCGCCGCCGAATCCGCCCCCGCCCCCGCTGGTGACCACCACCCGCAAGCGGCGCACGCTCGAATTCGCGCCCGGCGACGTGCAAAGCGAGATGCTGCTGACCGACCCGACCCGGCTGGTGCTGGCGTATTGCCGCGCCATCATGTGCTTCGCCCTGTTCGTGCCGCGCCCGCGCCATATTGTCATGGTCGGCCTGGGCGGCGGCTCGCTGGCCAAGTTCTGCTACCGCCATTTCCCCGCCACCCGCATCACCGTGCTGGAACTGCGCGCCGACGTGATCGGCCTGCGCGACCAGTTCGCGCTGCCGCCGGACGACGCCCGCCTGCGGGTGGTGCATGCCGACGCGGCCGTCTGGCTGGCCAGCCAGCGCGACGTGGCCGACGTGCTGGTGGTCGACGGCTTCGACCGCGGCGGCCTGCCGCCGGCGCTGGGCAGCGCCCGCTTTTACGGCCACTGCCGGCGCGCCCTGTGCGACGGCGGCGTGCTGGTCGCCAATATCTTCAGTTACGACCCGGCCTACCCGCGCATGCTGGCGCGGCTGGACCTGATGTTCGACCAGCGCCTGTGCTGGCTGGACGGAGTGGCCGGCAACAACCGCATCCTGTTCGCCCTCAAGGCCCGGCCTGGCAGCGCGGCGCCGCCGAACGCGGCCCTGCGGCTGCAGCAGCGCCTGGCGCGCCACCACGGACTGGGTGCGCGCTGGTTGAACCGCCTGCTGGTGCGGGTCCTGGTAGCCTGGCTGGCGCGGCCGTGGAAACGTTCCGAAAGACAACAGAAAGTCACAAAATAATGTTGCTTGTTCGCAATGTATTTGCCCATAGCCACGGATTTGTGACACACTGGCGACGCCCCCAATGATGGCGCCCAGCGCCCGCCCCATCTCAGGAACCCGTCATGCCCGTTCGTCCCCTGCCGCAGCCTTTGACCATCGCGGCGGGCCTCACCCTTGCGGGCGGGCTCGCGGTCTCGCTGTTGCTGTTTGTCGCTGTCAGCCGGCTTGAAATTGCCAATTTAACATTGGCATTCCAGCAGCGCGCGAGCCTGCGCGCCACCGCCATCGGCCACGGCCTGGACGACGCCGTCGAAGTGCTGGCCGTCACCAACCAGCTGTTCGCCACCGTGCAGCCGGTCACGCGCCAGCAGTTCCATGACTTTACCGCCCCGCTGCTGGCACGCCACCGCTTCATCCAGGCTTTCAATTACCACCGCATGGTCAGCGAGGACGAGCGCGCCGCCGTGGAGGCCGAACTGGGGCGGCTGGTGCCGGGCACAAAAATTACCGAGATGGCGCCAGGCGGACGCCGCGTGGCGCCGCTGCGCGGGCGCTACAGCGTGGTCGATTATCTGGAACCGATGCAGGGCAACCAGGCCGCGCTGGGTCTGAATGTGGGCGGCAATCAGACTATCGCGCAGGCGCTCGAGCGCGCCGTGCGCAGCAACCGCCCCGCCTCCACCGGTCTGCTGACGCTGGCCCAGGACCCCAAGCACAACGGCGGCTTCGAACTGATCATGCCGGTGTACCGCTTCGGCGCGCCGCTGGGCACCGCCGCCGAGCGCGCCAGCGCCCTGGTGGGCGATACCGCCACCATCATGCGCGCCGGTGCGCTGGTCCAGCAGATTCTCGACGACGGCCGCCTCCAGCACGACGCCGTGGTGCGCCTGTGGGTGTTCGAAGGGGCCAGCGCCGAACCATCGAAACTGGTGTATGCCAGCGCCAACGCCGACCCCGGCGGCGCCCTGGCCGACGACACCAGCGGCATCGAACGCTGGCTCGGTCCGGCCGGCGGCGAACGTTATACCGCCACCCTGGACGTGGCCGGCCGCCCCTGGCTGGTGGTGGCGCGCGCCGCGCCCCAGGCCTTCCTGCCAGCCCACTTGAGTTCGCTCACGGCCCTGCTGGGCGGGATCCTGTTCACCTTCCTCATGACCGCCTTCGTGCAAACCGTGGTGCGCCGTTCGCGCCGCGTGCAAAAGCTGGTCAACGAGCGCACCGCCGATCTCAAGCTCTCGAACGAACTGCTGCAGGAAGACGTGGTGGCGCGCCAGCGCACCGAACGCGCGCTGCAGGACAGCGAGCAGCGCTTCCGCCAGCTGGTGTCGATGTCGTCCGACTGGTACTGGGAACAGGACGCCGCTCTGCGTTTCGTCAATATCACGGGCGGCATCGCCGAAAAAGGCGGCATCCCGTCCGAGCAGCTGATCGGGCGCACGCGCTGGGAAACCGTGGAGGGCATGGCCGACACCGACTGGGGCCAGGCCCACATCGCCCGGGTCGAAGCGCACTTGCCGTTTGTCGACCTTGAATACGCCACCCGCGTTGCAAGCGGCGAAACGCGCTGGTTCTGCGTCAATGGCGAACCGCTGTTCGACGAGCATGGCGCGTTTTCCGGCTACCGCGGCACCGGCACCGACATCACCGCGCGCAAGCTGACCGAGCAGCGCATCCACCACATCGCCCAGCATGACGTGCTGACCGGCCTGCCCAACCGCAGCCTGCTGCAGGACCGCCTGGGCCAGGCGGTGGCCTATGCCGCCCGCAGCGGGCACGCCGTGTGGGTCATGCTGCTAGACCTGGACCGCTTCAAGTACGTCAATGACAGCATGGGCCACAAGGCCGGCGACGTGCTCCTGATGACGATCGCCGCGCGCCTGCGCTCGTCGCTGCGCGACACCGACACCGTGGCGCGCCTGTCCGGCGACGAATTCGTGATCCTGCTCACCGAGCACGACGACGAGCAGCTCTCGCCCGAGATCGTGCAGCGCCTGATGGCGGCCGTGGCGCGCCCGGTCATGCTGGGCACCAAGGAATTTTTCGTCACCTGCAGCATCGGGGTGGCGGTGTGTCCGTCCGACGGCGCCGTGGCCGACGGCTTGATCGAGCACGCCGACATTGCCATGTACCGCGCCAAGAAACTGGGGCGCAACACCTTCCAGTTCTACACCCCGGCCATGAACGAGGAAGCGCTGGAACGGGTGCGCATCGAAACGGCGCTGCGCAGCGCGCTCGAGCGCAATGAATTCGTGCTCCACTACCAGCCCCAGGTCGACCTGGGCAGCGGCCTGGTGGTCGGCATGGAAGCGCTGCTGCGCTGGCAGCATCCGGAACTGGGCATGGTGGCGCCGGACCGCTTTGTCTCGGTGGCCGAGGAAACCGGCCTGATCGTGCCGATCGGCGCCTGGGTCATGCGCACCGCCTGCGCCGACAACAAGCGCTGGCAGGAAATGGGACTGGGCATGCTGCGGGTGGCGGTCAACCTTTCGGCGCGCCAGTTCGCCTCCCCCAATCTGGCGGCCGACATCGGCGCCGTGCTGGCCAGTACCGGGCTGGCGCCCGACCATCTCGAGATCGAACTGACGGAAAGCCTGTTCATGAGCGACGTGACCGAATCGGTGGAAACGCTGCACGGCATGAAGGCGCTCGGGGTGAGCCTGTCGATCGACGACTTCGGTACCGGCTACTCCAGCCTGTCCTACCTGTCGCGCTTCCCGATCGACGTGCTCAAGATTGACCGCTCCTTCGTCTCGGGCATCGGCGGCGCCGACAGCGAAGCGCCGATTGTCGCCTCCATCATCACGCTGGCGCACAACCTGCAGCTGACCGTGATTGCCGAAGGGGTGGAAACGCCGGACCAGATCGCCTACCTGCGGCGCCACGGCTGCGACCAGATGCAGGGGTATTATTTCAGCCGTCCTCTGGCTGCCGACGCTTTCGAACAGCTGCTGCGCGAGAAAAAAAGCCTGGTCCTGGCCGACCTGCACAGTGAAACTGTGAGCGCCTGAGAAATATTTCAATTTTTACGTGGCTTTTTGATCATCTTTGTCGGGAAATGGTCTATCATCTGCGCAGACACACCGGTCCAGCAAGGAACTTAATATGATTCAGAGCAACCAGCGCGCCCCGCGCACCGATTTCCGTACCCGCGATGTGGTGAACCAGGCGATTGCTGCCATTCCCCAGCTCGGTCTGCAGCAAGTGGCCGAATACCTGAACGCCATGAACGTGCCGCCGGAAATCGCGATCCGCACCCTGGTCTACCCGGAGCGCCGCCGCAACTACTGATTGCGCTTCCCCAGACACACCGGGGTTGCC
>DASWMN010000112.1:0-6007 GCA_036399735.1 Telluria sp.
TTCTAAATTCAAACAAAAGCCGCGCCGCCACGGAAAATTCTTTGATATGCCAAGGTTCGGCGTGGAATACATGGCGCTTTTTCAGCATTGCCTGTTTATCACATTGTCACAATACTCACGCACGGGAAATGATTGCCAGGATTTTGCCCTGTTGTTAGCATGTGGAAGACAGGGAGCACACCGTTCCTGGACCGTTTGAATCGAGGAATAAGTGCAATCGACTGGCCGAATTCGCGTGGCATTAATTGACGACAACGATTTGACCCGGTCGGCGCTGCGCCTGGCCTTGCCGCCGGAGCTGACCGAGGTGGTGGCCGAAGCGAGCAGCGGCCGCACTGGCCTGGAACTGTGTCTGCGCGAAAAACCCGATATCGTGTTCCTCGATATCGTCATGCCCGGCATGGACGGCCTCGATGTCCTGCCCGCCATCAAGGACGCCCTGCCCATGACGGAAGTGCTGATGGTCACCGCCAGCAATGACCGCAACACCATCGAACGCGCGGTCCTGAGTGGCGCCTCCGGCTTCATCATCAAGCCGTTCCGGGCCGGTACGGTCGAGGATGCCGTTAAAAAATCCATCGCCAACCTGGTGCGCAAGCGTGCCGAACGGGACAGCCGTACATGAAGGCACAGGCGGCTGAACTGAGCGGACTGCGCCAGACCATGAGCCGCCTGCTTCCTGTTGTTCTGTTGGCAGTGCTGTATTACGGTGCCGCGCGCCTGGGCCTGCTGCTGGCCTTTTCCGACAGTAATGCCAGTCCTGTGTGGCCGCCTTCGGGCATCGCCTTTGGCGCCCTGCTGATTGGTGGCCTGCGCCTGTGGCCGGGGGTATTCCTGGGCGCCATGGTGGCCAATATGGTCGTGTTTTACGCCAACGGCGTGGCGCAGGGCGGGGCGGCGCTGCTGGTGTCGGCTGCCATTGCCGCCGGCAACACGGGTGAGGCCCTGATCGGCGCCTGGCTGCTGCGCCGCGCTGCCGGCCCGCAGGTGCCGCTGACCCAGCTGCAGCAGGTGTACAAGTTCGCCATCATCACCGCCTGCGCCTGCGCGTTCAGCGCGCTGGTCGGCAGCACCGCGCTGCTGGCAGGCAAGATCGTGCCCGTCACCGTCATCTGGACCGTGTTCGTCACCTGGTGGCTGGGCGACGTGGTGGGCGTGCTGGTGCTCGCGCCCCTCGTGGTCGCCTGGCGCCATGCCAACCGCGCCTGGTTGCGTGCCCTGTTGCGCTGGGAATCCGTGGCTTCGGTCCTGATGCTGGGCGTGGTGCTGTATGCCATCTTCTGGCACAAGGTACAGCCCGACGGGGCCGATCGCTGGATCGCTTACATCCTGGTGCCGGCGCTGGGCTGGGCGGCATTCCGGCATGGCCGGCGCGGCACGACCCTGGTCTGCCTGCTGATTGCCGCCGGTGCCGTCAGCGGGACGACCCAGGGCTTCGGTCCATTCGCCACCGGCACCCTGAACGACGCCTTGTTCGGCATCCAGACCTTTGTCGCCCTGTGCTGCCTGGTCGGCATGGTGTTGTGCGCCGACCTGTATGAAACGCGCGCGCGCAAGGCCGAGGTGCCGCTGCGCCACCGCCTGGTGGCGCACTGGCTAACGCTGTTCGCCTGCATCGGCATGACGGTACTGGTATGGCAGATGGTGTCGGCGGCCACCGAGCACCGGGCCCGCGACCAGTTCGACGGCCGCGTCGCCAGCTTGCAGCAGCGCATTGCCGAGCGCATGCGCACCTATGAGCAAGGCTTGCGCAGTGCCAAGGCCTTGTATAGCGCTTCGGATTCGGTCGACCGCGGCGAGTGGAAGCAGTTCGTCGACAGTATGGCGATCTCGAAAAATTTCCCCGGCATTCAGGGCTTCGGCTTCGCCAGGCTGGTGCCAGCCAATCAGCGCGCGTTTCTCGAACGCGATCTGCGTGCCGAAGGCTTCCCCCAATTTAAGATCTGGCCCGAGCGTGCCACCGACCGGGCCATGGTGATCGTCCACCTCGAACCATTCACGCCCCAGAACCAGCGCGCCTTCGGCTTCGACCTTCTGTCAGAACCGGTGCGCGCGCGCGCCATCCTGCAGGCAGAAGCATCGGGCGAGGCGGCCATGTCGGGCCGCACGCAGTTGAAGCAGGATAGCGGTGCGGCGGCGCAGGCCGGCTTTCTCATGTTTGTTCCGGTGTACCAGTCCGCTTATCCGGTTGCCACGCCCGAGCAGCGGCGTGCGGCCCTGCTTGGCGTCGTGTACAGCCCGTTCCGCATGAACGACCTGATGGAAGGCGTGCTGCATGCCGCCGTCAACGACGTCGCCCTTGAAATTTTTGACGGCGACCGGATCGGCCCGGACGCGCCGATGTATGTCAGCACGGTGCGCTCGGCGCAGGAGCAGCGCGCCTACCCGAATCCCTTCACGACCGTGGTCCCGCTGCACCTGCAGCAGCACGACTGGACCATCCGGGTCACCCCCTTGTCAGGTTTTGAAAACGCGGTAGACCGCCAGAAAGCCCAGATCGTGCTGGTCGCCGGCACCCTGATCAGTCTGCTGTTCTTCGGCGTCGTGCGCGCCCTGGCCGCGCGCGAAGAATACGCGGCGGCACGGGCGATCCAGATGCAGTCGGCGCTGGTCGCCTCCGAACACAAGTTCGAGTCGCTGGTCGACTCGGCACTTGAATTTTCCATCATTGCCACGGATCTCGATGGGGTGATCCGGGTATTTAGCATCGGGGCCGAACGCATGCTCGGCTATTCGGCGCAGGAAATCATCGGTAAGCACACGCCTGCGCTGTTTCATCTGCCGGCCGAAATTGCGGCCCGCGCCGCCGAGCTCAAGCGCGATCACGGTATCGACGCGGCAGGCTTCCAGATCCTGACGGCCACGGTGCGCCGCGGCGAGGGCGAACGCCGGGAGCTCATTTATGTTCGCCGCGACGGTGTGCATGTGCCCGTCAGCGTGGTTGTCACGGCCATTTGCGATGTCGGCGGCAACGTGACCGGCTACCTCGGCATTGCCCACAATATCGCCGAGCAGCAGCATTTGCAGGCCTCGCTGGTCAGTGCGAAAGAACTGGCGGAAGCGGCCAGCCGCGCCAAGAGCGAGTTCGTGGCCAATATGAGCCATGAAATCCGCACCCCGATGAACGCCGTGCTGGGAATCACCCATCTGCTGGGCAAGACCGCGCTGGCGCCCGAGCAGCGCAAATACCTCGACATGATCCGCAATTCCGGCCAGTCGCTGCTGGGCATCATCAACGATGTGCTCGATTTTTCCAAGGTGGAGGCGGGGCGCATGGAGCTGGCGCCCGAAACGTTCGAGCTAAACAGCGTGCTGAACATGTGCGCCTCGATGATGGCCGTGCATGCCGGCAGCAAGGAACTGGAACTGGTGGTGTCGGCGCAGCCGCAGCTGCCGCCGCGCCTGTTCGGCGACGCCCTGCGCCTGCAACAGGTGCTCACCAATCTGACCTCGAACGCGATCAAATTTACCGATTCCGGCGCGGTGGCGCTGTTTGCCGAGGAAGCCGGGCGCGAGGGCAGTACGGTGCGGATCCGTTTCGTGGTGCGCGACACCGGCATCGGCATCGACGCCGAACAGCAAGTGCGGTTGTTCTCGCCGTTCACCCAGGCCGACGCCTCGATGACACGGCGTTTTGGCGGCACCGGACTGGGCCTGACCATCACCAAGAGCATGGTCGAACTGATGGGGGGCACCATTGAAATGCACAGCACGCCGGGCGAGGGCAGCGAGTTCTGCGTCACACTGCCGTTCGCCGTGGTGGGCGAGGCCAGCGCCATGCCGGACCTGCCCGACAATTTGCGCGATGTGCGCGTGCTGCTGATCGAGCATCACCCGATGAGCCAGCGCGGCCTGGCCGAGGGCGCGCTGGCCCTGGGCTGGCACAGCACCCTGGTTGCCAGTGGCGCCGAGGCGCTGGCCGAACTGCGCGCGTATGGCGGCATGTCCTGTCCCTACGACGTGATCCTGGTCGATGCCGTTCTGCCTGACATGAGCGGGCTGGAAGCGGTGCGCGCCTGCCAGAAAATGGGCGCCGTGGAGGGGATTCCTTTCGTTTTGCTGGCCACGGCAGGGCGGCGCCAGCAGGGCGCCGACATGCAGGGCGTGGCAGGGCGCGGCACCTTCCTGTTCAAGCCGGTCACGCGCGACGGGCTGAGCGAAGCGGTCGCCAGTGTTCTGGCGCCGCAGGCGGCCCCGAACACGCCGGCGCCAGGCGCCGACAGCGGCCGCGCGCAGCTCGGCAATCTGCGCCTGCTGCTGGTGGAAGACAATGAACTGAACCAGATCGTCGCACGCGGCATGCTCGAGGGGGAAGGCATGACCGTGCGCGTGGCGGGCAATGGCCAGGAAGCACTGGACCTGCTGGCACTCGACCAGCGTTTCGACATGATCCTGATGGATGTGCAGATGCCGGTGCTGGACGGTCTGGGTGCCACGCGCCTGATACGCAGCGCGCTGAAACTGGGCATGCCCATCATCGCCATGAGCGCCGGCGTGCTGGCGTCCGAGCGCCAGCAATGCCTGGACGCGGGCATGAACGATTTCATCGCCAAACCGATCGATGCGGCGGCCCTGTTCGCCACCCTCAAACGCCATGCGCCGACAGCCCATGGCATGCTGTCGGAAGTGTTCGATGTGCAGGCGCTGATGAAGCTCAATGCGCGCCATCCGGAGCGGCGCCACGAGCTGGTGGGACTGATTGGCAGGGTGCTGGCCAGGGCCGGACCGCAGCTGGCAGCGGCGCGCGCCGCTCACGCGGGCGGTGCCGTCGACGATGCGGCAAAAGAATTGCACAGTTTGCGCGGCACGGTCGGCATCGTGGGTGCGCGCCGCTTTATCCGCACCAGCCTGCAGCTGGAACAATTGCTGCGCGAAGGCGGGGACGCGGCGCACATCGCGCCCCTGTTCGATCAGCTCGAACGCGAGTGGCAGGAAACTGTCGCGACAGCAGAGGCATGGCTGGCCAGCATCGGCCATACCACTGCCGCCTAGGACTACAGGAACTGCTCGTTGCCCACGATGCCGATGCCGGTGACGCCCGCGCGGTGGGCGCTGGCCATGACGCTGGCCACATATTTATAGGCCGCCAGCTTGTTTGGCCTGATCCTTACATCCTCGGGCGCTGGCGCGCGCGCCAGCGCGGCCAGTTTGCTCGCCAGGGTCGCGCGGCTTACCACCACGCCGTCCCAGGACAGGGTACCGTCGAAATCGACATCGATGGTGACGGCCGGCGCCATATCGGCGTCGATCGGATTGCTGCCCAGGCCCAGGCCAATCGCGTGCTGCTGGCGCGGAATGGTGATGATCAGCATGATGATCAGCACCAGCATGACGTCGATCAGCGGCGTCATGTTCATCTCCATCATGGGTTCCGGGGTGCTCTGATTGCCCGTCAAAAGCGAAGCGAGTTTCTTGCGCATGATTTCTTCCTCGGGGATCGGTTGCCTGCATCGGGCGATGCAAGTCCAGATTAGCCGAGTAGCCATATTGTGGCAACAAAATTGCTAGTTGATGGTAGTTTTGTTGCTATTCAGTCTTCGGCTGGCGCCAGACTGAACAGGGTTTCCACGCTGATTCCCAGTGCTCGCGCCAGTTTCAGCGACAGTACGATCGAGGGCACCATATGGCCCATTTCGATAGCGTTGATCGATTTTCTGGTGACGCCGGCCAGCTGGGCCAGATCCCCCTGGGTCAGATTGCGCATGGCACGCTGGACCTTCATCGTGGTTTTGAGCTTCTCGTCCATGCGAACTCAGCGGTCGTAGACGAGAACGCTGCCCACCAAGGTGACCACGCCGAGGAAAACAGTCAGGCTGGCCATCAGGATGATGGGCTGGGGCAGTGCTACGTCGGTCAGCAGGTAGAACAGCAGGGGCTGCGCGCACAACACGGCCAGCAAGCCGTTGCGATACCCGCGCTGCAGGCTGTGCTGGCTCAGCTCGTCATCGCGCACGGCCTGCAAGGCCTGCGGACTGGCCTTTTTTTGTGCCCGATATACCATAACGGC